>NZ_JBSFWR010000013.1:0-109969 GCF_053594915.1 Kitasatospora sp. NPDC002543
TCACCACCTTCGCGCTGCCGACCGTGCTGGGCGAGATCCGCCGGCACTTCCGTGACACGACCTGGGCCGTCCATGTGCCGCGCCGGCTCCAGGAGTTGCGGATCGTGCTGGCCAGGGCCCAGGAGCGCCTCGCGCAGGAGCTGGACCGGGCCCCGACGGTGGCCGAGCTGGCCGGGCACCTGGAGATCTCCGAGGAGGAGGTGGTCGAGGGCCTGACCGCCGCCAACGGCCACACCGCCGGCTCGCTCGACCTCGGAGCCACGGAGGACGACGAGGGCCCGGGCGCCCTGGTGGCACGCCTCGGTGGGGAGGACCAGGGCCTGGCCCGGGTGGAGGACCTGGTCGCGCTCAAGCCGCTGGTCGGCGCGCTGCCGGAGCGCGAGCGGCTGATCCTGTCTATGCGTTTCTGCGAGGACCTCACCCAGTCGCAGATCGGCGCCCGCCTGGGGCTGTCCCAGATGCACGTCTCCCGCCTGCTCTCCCGCACCCTGCGGCGCCTGCGCGAGGGCCTGGAAGAGGACTGACCGGGCGTCCGTCCGGAGCGCTCCACCGCGGCACCCGCCGGGCCGGCCCGGTCGGTTTGGCCGACCGGGCCGACCTGCGTAGGGTCGGAACACATCCGACATCGAGGGGACGACGATGATGGCATCCGCCGACGACCCGGGAGACCTCGCCTTCGCGGTCTCCCCTCCGGGCGCGGACGCGGCGGTGGAGACCCGCACCACGGCGGACGGTTCGGTGGTGTGCGCCCTGACCGGCGACCTCGACATCGAGACCCTCGCCCCGGTCGCCGACGCGCTCACCGCGCTGGTCGCGCGACGCCCGCCGGTGATCGTGGTCGACCTGCGCCAGGTGGGGTTCTGCGACTCCTCCGGCCTGAACCTCCTCCTCCGGGTCCGCATGGAAGCGGGACGGGCGGGCCTGGAGCTGCGGCTCGCCGCGGTGGCCCCCACCGTCATGCGGGTCCTCGAACTGACCGGCGCGCGGACGGTATTCTCGCTCCACGAGTCGGTCGAGTCCGCCCTGGCGTGCTGAGCCGGAACGCCACGGCCCGTCCCCGGCAGCACAGGGGTCACGGACGGGGCCGGGAAACGGACATGATCCCGGACGCACGGGGAAGCCGAGCATCCGACACCGCCGTCGACCCGAAGGGGCGCCCTCACATGACGATGAGCCGGGGAACCCTGGACGGAGACCCGCAGTCGACCGGGCCCACCCTGCCCGCCGGGGGCCAGCGCCGACGGCTGTCGCTCGCCGGGATCCCGAAACCGGTCTCCCGGGCCCGGGCCTTCGCCGCCGGGGCGCTCGACGACTGGGGAACGAACCCACCGAGGCTCGCCGCGGACGTGGCGCTGGTGGTCGCGGAGCTCGTCGCCAACGCCATGCTGCACGGGGACGGCCCGCTGGAGCTGGTCATGGACCTCACCCCGGCCCGCCTCCGGGTCGAGGTCAGCGACCGCAGCCCGGTCCTGCCCGCCCCGCGCCGCCCGCACACGCCCGCCCTGCCCGGCGGCCACGGGCTGTTCGTCGTCGAGCGGATCGCCGACGGCTGGGGCGCCGCACCGCACGCCCTCGGCAAGTCGGTCTGGGCCGAGCTCGACCTCCGCCGCCTCGCGGCGTCCTGAGCCGCCGGGCGCGGGCCGCCGGGGCGGGCCGCGGGCCGTTCGTGGTCAGCCCCGCGGCGCGACCCGCAGCGCGAGCAGGGCGAGCAGGGCGATGTCGTGAGCCGGCCCAGCAGCGTCCCGGGAACCGGCACCTGCGGATCGCCGTGGACGACGCGGACCCGCTCCACCCGGCCGGGGGCGTCGTCCGGCTTCTGCTCGGAAACACCGGTACTAAAAGGCGGGGGCGGCGTCCCGCGCGGACGCCGCCCCGGGGTGTCGGGCCGTGGTCACCACCGGTACCAGCGGCCCCGCTCGCCGGCCCGGGTCGTTCCCCGTGCGAGGAAGCCGAGCAGCCAGACGGCGAGCACGGCGAGGGCCACCCACCAGAGCACCTTCAGGGCGAATCCGGCGCCGAACAGGAGCAGCGCGAGCAGCAGGACCAGCAGAATCGGGGCCATCGTTCGTACCTCCTCGGAACGGGGGTGTGTGACGGCCCTCCTGCCCCCGCGCGGCGGATGCATGCGCCGGGCGTCCGCGGTCAGAACGCGGAGCGCAGGGCCGGCAGCAGGGTCTCCTCCGCCCACCGCAGGAAGGCGGGCTGGGAGTCCCCGCCCACCTGGATGAGGGCGACCTCGTCGAATCCGGCGTCGACGAACGGGCGGACGGCCTCGACGAAGTCCTCGACCCGGTCGCCGCAGGGGATGGCCTCGGCGACGTCCTCGGGCCGGACGAACCGGCTCGCGGCGGCGAAGCCGGCCGTTCCCGGCAGCTCGGCGTTGACCTTCCAGCCGCCGCCGAACCAGCGGAACTGCTCGTGGGCCCGCCGGACGGCCTCGTCGCGGTCGCGGTCCCAGCACACCGGCAGCTGGCCCACCGCGGGCTTCCCGGCGCCGCCCCGCTCGGCGAAGGCGGAGACCAGCCCGGCGTCGGGTTCCACCGCGATCACCAGGTCGGCGAGCCGGCCCGCCAGGGCGCACGAGTCCGGGCCGGACACCGCCATGCCGATCGGCGGCGGCCGGTCCGGGAGGTCCCACAGCCGGGCGCCGACCACGTCGAAGTGCTTTCCGCGCCGGGTCACGTACCCGCCCCCGAACAGTGCCCGGATGATCTCCACGGCCTCCTCGAACATCTCCTGGCGCACCGGAGCGGCCGGCCAGCCCCGGCCCACCACGTGCTCGTTGAGGTTCTCCCCGCTGCCCAGGCCCAGCCGGAAGCGGCCGCCGGAGAGCAGTTGGAGCGTCGCGGCCTTCTGGGCCACCACCACGGGGTGGTAGCGGAAGGTCGGGCAGGTCACGTAGGTCATCAGGGGGATCCGCGAGGTGGCCTGCGCGGCCGCGCCCAGGACCGCCCAGGCGTACGGGGCGTGGCCCTGCTCGTCCAGCCAGGGGAAGTAGTGGTCCGACACCACCGAGAAGTCGAAGCCCGCGCGTTCGGCGAGCACCAGGTCGGAGACGAGGCCGCAGGGGCCCCGCTGCTCGGTCATCATCGTGTATCCGATCTGCACCATGGTCCCGCGCCTGCCCGGTGGGCCCCGGTCGTCACGCGCGGACGCGGGATTCGCCCGATCGCAGCAGTGATCGCAGCAGTGGAGGCCGTCCGGCGGGGCGAGGCATGAACGGGCGGTGCGGGGTTAGACGAGGGGGACCAACCGGACACCCGATCGGAAGGACCCGCCGCCGTGGCCGACCTCTCCCGCCTGCCCGATGCACCGGACCGCGACTGGAGGCGGGACCCCGACGGTGCCTGCCGCACCGCCGACAGCCGGGTGTTCGAGCGTTCCGTCGACGAACCGGCGGCCGCCGCCCGGGCCCGGGAGGAGGAGGCGAAGGCCGTCTGCGCGGGCTGTGACGTCCGGGTGGAGTGCCGCCGCCACGCCCTCGCCGCCCGCGAGCCGTACGGCGTGTGGGGCGGGCTGAGCGAGGACGAGCGCCGCGCCCTGTTCACGAGCGATCCGGTCCCGTCCGGCGTCTGACCGGCGAGGATCCGCCCGACCCGCGGGGCCCCGGCCGTCCGGCCGGGGCCCCGCGTCGCGGTGCTCAGGCCGCGGGAGCGGCGTCGATCAGCGGGCGGTGGCAGGCCACCGTCCGGCCGGGGGCCAGCTGCCGCGGGGCGGGTTCCTCGGTGGCGCAGCGGGAGTCGGCGAGGGGGCAGCGGGTGCGGAAGCGGCAGCCGCTGGGCGGGTCGAGCGGGGAGGGCGGGTCGGCGGGGAGGAGGCCGGTGTCGCGCAGCGGGCGGCCGGGTTCGGGGACGGCGGCGAGCAGCGCCGCGGTGTACGGGTGGGCGGGGGCGGCGAGGACGGCCTCGGTGGGGCCGCGCTCGCAGACGCGGCCGAGCTGGAGCACGGCCACCTCGTCGCTGACCGCCCGGACCACGCCGAGGTCGTGGGAGATGAAGAGGCCGGCGAGCCCGCGTTCCTCGGTGAGCCCGCGCAGCAGGTTGAGCACGGTGGCCTGGGCCGAGACGTCGAGGGCGGAGACCGCCTCGTCGGCGATCAGGACGCGCGGCCGGGCGGCCAGTGCCCGGGCGATGGCGACGCGTTGGGCCTGTCCGCCGGAGAGCTGGTGGGGCCGCCGGTCGCCGAACAGGGCGGGCGGCAGGCCGACGGCCTCCAGCTGCCGGGCGACGGCCTCCTCGCGGTCGCGGGTGTCTCCGTGGGCCGGGCCGGGGTGGGCGTCGAGGGGTTCGGCGACGAGGTCGCGGACCTTGCGGCGCGGGTTGAGGGAGGAGAGCGGGTCCTGGAAGACCATCTGGAGCCGGGGCCGGACGGCCCGCAGGGCGCGCGGGGAGAGCGTGGCGAGGTCGGTGCCGTCGAGGGTGACGGTGCCGGTGGTGGGCGGGGGCAGCCGCAGCAGGGCCTTGGCGATGCTGCTCTTGCCGGAGCCGGACTCGCCGACCAGGGCGAGGGTGCGGCGCGGGTACAGCGCGAGGTCGACGCCGCTGACGGCGTGCAGCGGGCCGGAGCGGGTGCGGTGGACGACGCTGAGGCCGGTGGCCTCCAGGACGGCCTTCGCGGGGGCCGCCGTCTCGGGGCCGGTGCGGTCGGGGGCGGTGGTCATGCCGCGGACTCCAGTTCCTCGGGAGCGGTGGTGTCGGCCTCGCCGAGCGGGAAGTGGCAGTCGGCGGTGTGGTCGTCGGCCGCGGCGTGCACCGGAGGCCGGGTCGTGGTGCACAGGTCCGTCGCCCGCTCGCAGCGCGGGGCGAAGGGGCAGCCGGGGACGGGCCGGGTGAGGTCGGGCGGCGAGCCGGGGATGGCGGGCAGGGTGCGGCGCAGCGGGCCGGTGACCCGGGGGACGGAGCGCAGCAGTGCCGCGGTGTAGGGGTGCCGGGGGTGCCGGGTGACGGCCTCGGTGGGGCCGGTCTCGACGATCCGGCCGCCGTACATGACGGCGATGCGGCGGGCCCGCCCGTACAGCAGGCCGATGTCGTGGGTGATCAGCAGGGTGGCGAGGCCGCGGCTGACCCGGTGGTGGTCGAGCAGGTCGAGGACGGTGCGCTGGACGGTGACGTCGAGGGCGGTGGTGGGTTCGTCGGCGAGCAGCAGGGCGGGTTCGCCGGCCAGGGCGGCGGCGATGCCGACGCGCTGGCGCAGGCCGCCGGAGAGCTCGTGGGGGTGGGCGCGGGCCCGCCGGGCGGGGTCGGGGACGTCGACGGCGGCGAGCAGCTCGGCGGCGGTGCGCAGCCGTTCGCGCCGGGAGAGGCGGCGCCGGTTGGTGATCGACTCGGTGACCTGCTCGGCGATCCGGACCACCGGGTTGAGCGAGGTCATCGGATCCTGGTGGACCATGGCGATGCCGGTGCCGAGGAGTGCGGCGCGGCGGGCGGGGGTGGCGGCGAGCAGGTCCTCGCCGTTCAGCCGGACCTCGCCGGTGGCGACGGCCCGGGTGGTGCGCGACTCGACGCCGAGGACGGTGCGGGCGAGCACGGACTTGCCGGAGCCGGACTCGCCGACCACGCCGAGGCACTCGCCGGCCGCGATGGTGAGGCCGACGCCGTGCAGGACGTGCAGGGAGCGGCCGTCGGGGGTGTGCAGGACGGTGTCCAGCGAGCGGACGTCGAGGACGGGGGCGGAGGTCATCCGCGCGCTCCCTTCGCAGCGGCGGGGCCACCCGAACGCAGGTGCTCCCCGAGGTAGTTGAGGGCGAGGACGGTCAGGCAGAGCACCGCCGCGGGCGCCAGCGAGATCCACGGCGCGCTGCCGAGGGTGGTGCGGCCCTCGGCGATGATGCCGCCCCAGGAGGGCTCCGGCGGGCGCAGCCCGAAGCCGAGGAAGCTGAGCGAGCCCTCGGCGACGATGGCGACGGTGGTGGCGGTGAAGGCGAAGGTGAGCGCGACCGGCACGACGTGCGGGACGATCTCGCGGCGCAGGACGCGCAGCGGGGCGGTGCCGATCATCCGGGCGGCCTGGACGAAGCCGCGTTCGGTGAGGGAGAGCACCACGGCCCGTACCACCCGGGTGAAGTGGGGGACGGTGAACAGCCCGATGAGCGTGCCGATCACGGTGAGGCTCGGGCCGCGCATCGAGACCACGATCATCACCAGGATCAGGCTGGGGACGGACATCAGTAGGTCGGTCGCGAAGCCGATCGCCTTGTCGACCGGGCCGCGGAACCAGCCGGCGGCGAGGCCGAGGGTGCCGCCGCCGAGCAGGCCTACCAGGATGGTCAGGGCGGCGACGGTGAAGGAGGCGCGGGCGCCGGCGACGGTGCGCTGCAGGATGTCCCGTCCGGAGCCGTCGGTGCCCAGCCAGTGGCCGGGGCCGGGGGCGGCGGCGGGGTGGGCGAAGTCGCCGTGCAGCGGGTCGAAGCCGGGCAGCAGCGGCAGCAGCAGGGCGGCGAGGGCGACGACGGCCAGCCAGGCCGCGGCGGCGAGCACCCCGGCGGGCGGCCGGCGCCGGGTGGCGACGGTCGCGGGCTCGGCGGGTGCGGCGGTCGTGGTCTCAGCGGTGCTCATGGGCGATCCTCGGGTCGATCGTGCGGTACAGCAGGTCGACCGCGAGGGTGGCCGCGACCACGCCGAGGGCGCTGACCACCACCACGGCCTGGACGACCGGGAAGTCCCGGCCGGCGATGGCCCCGGCGGCCAGGCTGCCGACGCCGGGGACGGCGAACAGCGACTCGACCAGCACCGAGCCGCCCAGTGAGGTCCCGATGCCGATCCCGACCAGCGTCACCAGCGGCAGGCTGGACGGCCGCAGGGCGCGGCGCAGCAGCAGCCGGGTGGTGCCCATGCCGCGGCTGCGGGCGGCGGCGATGTACGGCTGGTCGAGGGTGTCGATCAGCTGTCCGCGCAGGGTGCGGGTGAACACGGCGGCCTCGGTGAGGCCGAGGGTGAGGGCGGGCAGGACGAGGTGGCGCAGGTTCTCGGCCGGGTCCTCGGTGAACGGGGTCCAGCCGGTGGCGGGCAGCACGCGCAGCTGGACGGCGGCGATCCAGATGAGCAGCAGGCCGAGGGCGAAGCCGGGGACGGCGAGCCAGCCGAAGGTGCCGGCGGTGGCGATCCGGTCGAAGGTGCCGCCGGGCCGCCAGGCGGAGAGCAGGGCGACGGGCACGGCCAGGCAGAGCGCCACCAGCTGGGCGGCGAGGAAGAGTTCGAGGGTGACGGGGATGCGGTCGGCGAGTTCGGTGGTGACGGCCGCTCCGGTGGACAGCGAGTGGCCGAGGTCGCCGTGCAGGGCGTCGGCGATCCACTGCCAGGTGGCGGCGAGCACGTTGCGGTCCAGGCCGAGTCCGGCCTCGTAGACGGAGATCTGTTCGGGGGTGGCGGTGGGGCCGAGGGCGGCGACGGCGGGTGAGCCGGGCATCAGGTGGGGCAGGGCGAGCGCGGCGACGGTGACGAGCAGCAGCACGGCCGCGGCGCGGCCGAGCTGGCCGCCGTACCGCAGGGCGGTCCGGGTGCCGGGGGTCATCGCTTCACCCACAGGGTGGCGGGGGAGACGCCGAGGACGGTGCGCCTGGACAGGTCGGGCAGTCCGCCGACCCTGGCGGCGCCGAGGTAGCCGACGGTGTTCTCGGTGAGGAAGGCCATCGGGGCCTCGTCGACGACCCGCTGGGCGGCCTGGCGGTAGGCGGCGGTCCGCTTGCCGGGGTCGGTCGAGGCGCGGCCCGCGGCGATCGCCCGCGCGGTCTCGGGGTCGGACCAACCCATGAAGTTGTAGGGGGAGTCGGGCAGGTAGAGGCTGCCGAGCGCGGTGTCGGTGTCGCCGAACATGCTGGTGATGAAGTCCATCACCTGGAACTTGCGCTGGAGCATCGCGGTGCCCAGGGCGGCCTGGTCGAGCGGCTTGACGGTCATCCTGATCCCGGCTTCGCCGAGCATCTGCTGGAGCACGGTGGCGCGCTGCTGGGCCTCGGGGCGGCTGTCGACGAGGTACTCGAAGGCGAGGTCGGGGTGGCCGGCCTCGGCGAGCAGGGCGCGGGCCCGGGCCGGGTCGTGGGCCGGGTGGCCGGCGGTGCCGCGGTACGGGGAGCGGGATCCGATCGGGCCGTCGGAGACGCTGCCCTGGCCGAGGAAGACGACCTTCTCCAGGGCGTCGCGGTCGATCGCGTACTGGACCGCCCGGCGGACCCGGACGTCGTCGAAGGGCGCGGCCTTGGTGTTGAAGACGACGGTGCTGGTGGAGCCGGGCCCGGTGGCGGTGCGCAGCCCGTCGGCGGGGGCCTGCTTGAGCTGGCTGGGCGTCTCGGTCCAGATCAGGTCGGTGTCGCCGGAGCGCAGCGACTGGTAGCGGCTGTCGGCGTCGGGCAGCACCCGGTAGACGAGTTTGTCGGCGTGCCCCTTGGCGCCCCAGTACGCGGGGTTGCGGGTGAGGGTGACGGACACTCCGGGCTGGACGCTCTCGACGGTGTACGGGCCGGAGCCGACGGCGGGGGAGTCGCCGCTGGGCGCTTCGGAGACGTAGCCGAGGGCGCGGGTGAACAGGTTGGGGAAGGCGGCGTCGGGTGCCTTGAGGGTGAAGGCGACGCTGGTCGGGCCGTTGACGGTGGTGGCGGCGATGGCGGCCGCGTCGAGGGCGCAGGCGCACTTGCTCTCCGGCTTGGCGAGCCGGGTCACGTGGTCGGCGACGGCCTGGGCGTCCAGCGGCTTGCCGTCGCTGAACGTGACGCCCTCGCGCAGGTCGAGGGTCCAGACGGTGGCGTCGGCGTCGGGGGTGAAGGACTTGGCGAGGTAGGGCTCGACGGTGCCGTTGTCGCCGTTGACCATCAGCGGGTCGTAGAGGGCGTTGGCGAGGACCATCATCGGCATCTGGGTCAGGGTGCCGTCGGCGGGGTCGAGTTTGGCGAACGGCCGGTCCAGGCCGATCTTGAGCGTGCCGCCGTCCACGGCCGGCCCGTCGTTCGCCGGGCCGGCGGTCCCGGCGGCGGCGCCGGTTCCCGACAGGGCGTCGTCGGAGGCGGAGCAGGCGGTGAGCGCGAGTGCGGCCGCGCAGGCCGTCGCCGCCAGGAGGTGGGTGTGCCGCTTCATGGTTCCTCGGTTCGGGGGGTGCGGGGGCGGCCAGGGGGGAGTTCGGCCGCCGACGCGACACACCATTCCGGAAGTGGCAGTACTGCCAAAAGGCAGTTGTGCAAATTCCGGATGACGAAACCCCGAAGAGTCGGCGCCCGCCTTGAGCGGGCCCGGTCGGACGTGGTTCCGTACTCATGGCCGCCCCCTCGGCGGCCCCACCCACCCACAACACCCACACTCAACTCACCGAACGGGAGCGGAAGAACGATGCAGGGGACGGACACCGCGGCGGAGCAGGGCATGCGCGACCGCAAGAAGGCGCGCACCCGCGACAGCATCCGCAGCGCGGCACTCGACCTCTTCGAGGAGCAGGGCTACGAGCGCACCACCGTGGACCAGATCTGCCGCCGCGCCGACGTCGCCCACCGCACCTTCTTCCGCTACTACCCGGCCAAGGAGGCCCTGCTGTTCGGCTGGGACTTCGGCCAGGCCGTGCTCGACGCCTTCGCCGCCGCCCCCGCCGAACTCCCGCTCTGGGCCGCGCTCGACCAGGCGCTGACCGTCACCGGCGGACGGCTGGAGGAGCCCGTCGAGCACACCGACCGGCGCCGCCGGCTGCGCCGGGGCCTGCTCGACGTGCACTCCGTGCACAACTACGCCCTGGTCGTCCTCGACGCCTTCACCGAACGCACCGTCACCATCGCCGCCGAGCGGCTCGGTGTGGACCCGGCCACCGACCTGCGTCCGACCGCGCTCGGCGCGATGTTCGGCGGCATGGTGCGGCGCCACGTCCTGATCAGCTCGGAGAGCGGCACCCTGGCCGACTGGGTCAAGGCCTACCGGGACGTGCTCGCCACCGCGGGCTGACCGGCCGCTGACCCCACTGGCCCCCTGATCCCACCAGCCCCCTGACCACCTGAACCCCTGATCCCCCGGTACTCCCGGGCGCGCCGCCGGCCGCCCGGACGGCACCGCACGCCCTCCTCCGCCCCGTCAACCCCCGGCGCGGCTTCGCCGTGCCCTCCTCCGCCCCGTCAACCCCCGGCGCGGCTTCGCCGTGCCCTCTTCCGCCACCCCCCCGCACGCCTCTCGCACCACCCTTCGCACTTCCTGAAAGGCCCCCGCATGTCCCTGGTCAACTTCCGCGACCCCGCGGTGCTCACCGACCCCGCGAGCCGCTGGATCCGCCCCGGCGCCCTGTTCCGCTCCGCCCAGCCCTTCCCCGCCGCCGACGCGGACACCGTCGCCCAACTGCGCGAGCACGGCATCACCACCGTCGTCGACCTCCGCGGCGAGGCCGAGAGCGACCCCGGGGACTGGGCCGCCGCCGAGGCCGCCGGCATCGCCGTCGTCGCCGCCCGGATCAACCCGGGCAACGACGAGCTGGACCGGGCCATGCGCGCCATGACCACCGCCGAGGACCTCGGCGCCTTCTACCTGCTGATGGCCGAGTCCGCGCCGCGGGCCCTGGCCGCCGCCGTCGAGGCCACCGCCCACCCCGGCGGCGTGCTGGTCCACTGCGCCGCCGGCAAGGACCGCACCGGGCTGCTCACCGCGCTGCTGCTGGAACTGCTCGGGGTGCCCGCCGAGGAGATCGTCGCCGACTACGCCCGCACCAACGCGGCGCTCCAGCAGATCTGGGCCGGCCTCGCCGACCGCAACCGGGCGGCCCTGAACGAAGTCGAGGCCGGTCGGCTGACCGTCCCCGCGCCGCTGCTGGAGGCCCCGGCCGGGGCGATGGACACCTTCCTCGACCTGGTCCGCACCCGGCACGGCGGCGCCGCCGGCTTCCTGACGGCCTGCGGGGCCACCACCGGGACCCTGGACGCCTTCACCGCCAAGGCCGCCGCCCGTACCGAGACCGTCGAGGTGACGGCATGACGGCGACCCTGCTCCGGCACACCGACGGCACCCCGTTCCGCGACCTCAACCACAACGGCACCATGGAGCCCTACGAGGACCCGCGGCTGCCCGTCGAGGACCGGGTCGAGGACCTCCTCGCCCGGATGACCACGGCGGAGAAGGCCGCGCTGATGCTCCACGGCCGGATGTTCCCCGGCGAGAACCTGCCGTTCCCCTCCGGCGCCCACCTGATCCCCGAGCGCGGCCTCACCCACTTCGCCATGATGGCCGTCCCCGACCCGCGCGCCATGGCGGAGTGGAACAACCACGTCCAGGACCTCGCCGCGGCCGCCCGGCTGGGCATCCCCGTCACCCTCTCCTCCGACCCCCGGCACGGCTTCACCGCCAACCCGGCCACCGCCCACACCGGCGGCGGCTTCAGCACCGGGCCCGAGCCGATCGGCCTCGCCGCCACCGACGACCCCGAACTGGTGCGCCGCTACGCCGACCTGATCCGCCGGGAGCTGTGCGCCGTCGGCATCCGCGTCGCCATCCACCCGATGGCCGACCTGGCCACCGAGCCCCGCTGGGCCCGGATCAGCGGCACCTTCGGGGAGGACCCGGACCGCGCCTCGCGGATGATCACCGCGTACATCGAGGGCCTCCAGGGCGAGAGGATCGGCCCGGACAGCGTCGCCTGCATGACCAAGCACTTCCCCGGCGGCGGCCCGCAGGCCGGCGGCGAGGACTCGCACTTCGCGGCCGGGCGCCGACTGGTCTACCCCGGCGGCGGGTTGGAGACCCACCTGCGGCCCTTCGAGGCGGCCTTCGCCGCGGGCACCGCGCAGATCATGCCCGCCTACGCGATCCCCTCCGGCAGCGGCCTCGCCGAGGTCGGCGCCAACTTCAACCGGGACGTCATCACCGGTCTGCTGCGGGGGCGTTACGGCTTCGACGGCGTGGTCTGCACCGACTTCAACGCCATCACCGGCATGGACGTCCCCGGGGTGGTCAGCCTGCCCCCGCGGCACTGGGGGGTCGAGGAACTGTCCGTCGCCGAGCAGGTCGTGCTCACCCTGGACGCGGGCGCCGACCAGCTCGGCGGCGAGACGGACCCGGAGCTGATCCTGGCCGCCGTCCGCTCGGGCGCCGTCACCGAGGCCCGGCTGGACGAGTCGGCCCGCCGCATCCTGCGCGACAAGTTCCGCCTCGGCCTCTTCGACGACCCGTATGTGGACCCGGACGCGGCCGCCGGCCTGGTCGGCACCCCGGAGGGCCGGGCGCTCGGCCGCGAGGTCCAGCGCCGCTCCGTGGTCCACCTGGCGGGCGAGCCGCGCGGCGCGGGGCGGCTGTACGTCGAGGGCGTCGATCCGGAGGTCGCCGCCCGCTACGGCACCGTCGTCGAACGCCCGGAGGAGGCCGACCTGGCCGTGCTCCGCCTCGCCACCCCGTACGAGCGGCGCGAGGGCATGCTGGAACAGCACTTCCACAGCGGCTCGTTGGAGTTCGAGCCGGCCGAGGCCGAGCGGCTCGCCGCGCTGGCCGCCGCCGTTCCCACGGTCTTCGCCGCCCAGCTGGAACGGCCCGCGGTGCTCACCCCGCTCGCCCCGCACGCGGCTCTGCTGATCGGGGAGTTCGGCGCCGCGGACGAGGTCGTCCTGGACGCCGCGCTCGGCCGGGCCCCGATGACCGCGACCCTCCCGTTCGACCTGCCGGTCTCCGACGCCGCCGTCGCCGAGGCCCGCGAGGACGTCCCCTTCGACACCCGCGCCCCGCTCTTCCGCTGCGGCCACCGCGCGCTCTGAGCCGCCTCGGTACGGGGCCCGCCACCACCCGGTGGCGGGCCCCGTGCCGTCGGGGTCCGGTGTCGGGTGCCTGGCGCCGTCGAGGGGGGTGAGGCACCCGTGGCATGGCCGGTCGGGAACGGCCCCGCGCCCGGGGCGTGAACTCCCGACGATCGTGCTCGGAGAATCCCGAGAACCCGTCAACAAGGCGAGCGGTGAGTGTTATGTTACCCGGCGGTCGGGGCCGGATCCGCGGGCTTCGACCCACGCTCCCTCAGCGCAAGTCGGCACCGCTCCAGCACCGTTGACCCGAAGGGACCCTCCACGTGACCGTGCGCAAGCTGACGCTGTCAGCCGCCGCGACAACCACCGTGCTCCTGCTCTGCGGCACCGTCCTGAACGGAGCGGCGGCCTCGGCGGCCACCGCGACGACCACCCCGACCACCGTCACCGCCACCGCGGCCGCCTCGGCCGGCCCGACCGGCCCGACCGGCCCGACCGGCCCGTCCGCCGACCCCGGCACGCCGGCGACGCTGGCACCCCCGGCCTCCGGCACGCCCGCGGCCACCGTGGCGACCCCGGCGCAGGGCAGCGCGCCGGCCACCGCCACCACCGACCCCGGCCTCGCGCTCTCCTCCTACGACGCGAGCACCGGCACCGCCGTGCTCGCCCCGGCCGCCGCCGGCCCGCGGTCACCCTCCGCCCTGGCGGCCGCCGCCGACGCCGCGTCGGCCGTCCGGCCCGGGCAGCTGATCGACAGTCCGCCCACCCCGGCGGCCCCGCACGGCGCGCTGGTCGCCGTCACCGGCGCGCAGCCGGCCGCCGACGGGACGGTCGCCGTCACCACCCGCCCGGCCACCCTCCCCGAACTGCTCGGAGGCACCACCACCAACCTGCGCAGCGCCGTCAGCCCGAGCACCTTCCAGGTGCGGCCGCAGATCGGCGGCGTCCAGGTCACCACCGACCTCGGAGCCGCCTCCGGCCAGGGCACCGTGTCCGGCAGCCTGGGGCTGACCGCCGACGCCACCGTCCCGCTGCCCGACGGCGGTTCGGCGCGGCTCGCCGGCTCGGTCTCCCTCCACCCGGCCATCGACTTCTCCTACCAGGGCGGCCTCGGCGCGATCGACCCCCAGCAGGCCCGGGTCGGCTTCACCCTGGGCGCGCACGCGGACTGGCACGTCAGCGCGAACCTCACCGCGAACACCGGACCCGTCCGGATCCCCCTGGCCACCTACAGCGCCAGCCCCGTGGTCATGGTCGGTCCGCTGCCCGTCGTGATCAACCTGGCCTTCACCCTCTCCGCCGACGTCAGCGCCGACGGCACCGTCACCCTCGACGCCCAGCAGGCGTACGACGGCCAGTGGGGCGTCCACTCCGACTACGTCAAGGGCCCGGGCTGGACCACCACCACCGACCCGGGGAGCTCCACCGTCACCCCGCTGCGCCTGGACCTGAAGGGCTCCGCCTCCGCGAAGGCCGGCCTGCTCGCCGAGGGCTCGATCGCCCTGTACGACACGGTCGGCGTGAAGGCGTCCATCGAGCCGTACCTGCGGGCCGAGGTCAACGGCTCGATCGTCCTCGACGGCGCCGGTGCCACCCCGGCCGTCAACGGCACGGCGACCCTCTACGGCGGACTCGACATCAACGGGGCGCTGATGGCGAGGCTCGTCATCCTGGGCACGCCGGTCCTCTCGGCGGACCTGCCCTTCCTGGCCTTCCACCGCGAATGGCCGCTCGCCTCGGTGAGCGCCGGGCAGCCCCCGGTGCGCCTGGTGCGCTGGACGGCACTCAGCTCCGGGCTGTTCGACGACCCCCACTCCGACTACCTGAAGACCCGGCCGGACTGGGACCCGTACGCGCTCAAGGCCTCCTGCCCCGACGGCAGCCGGCTGATCGGGCTCAGCTACGGCGGCGACAACGGCCTGTGCACGGACGCCACCAGGCCGGACCTCTGGGACGCCGGCCGCTCGTACGTCGTCGACCACGGCGGCACCTACGTGACCGCCGACTGGGCGCCGGGCTACGCCAAGGCCCAGTGCCCGGCCGGATCGGTCATGACCGGGTACAGCCGCAACGGCCGGACGATGGGCGCGCTGTGCGCCCGGTCCGCCGCGCCGCTCGGGACCTCCACCCGCACGCTGTGGTTCGAGAAGGGCGACAACCGCCCCGCGGCGGCCCGGGGCGGCGACTTCTCGTACGGCTTCGCCAAGGGCCAGTGCGCGGACGACGAGGTCGTCGCGGGCATGGCCTACAGCCAGCCCTGGTGGCAGCTGTGGGCGGCACGGCCGTCCGCGCTGCTCTGCCAGAAGCTCGCCTGATCCGGACGGGCTGACCCGGACGGCCTGATCCGGACGGGCTGACCCGAACGGTCCGGCCCGCCGCCGTCAGAGCGGCGGGTTGGGCCGGGCCAGCCCGCGGTCGTAGGCGAAGATCACGGCCTGCACCCGGTCGCGGGCGCCGATCTTGGCCATCACCCGGCTGACGTGGGTCTTCACCGTCGACTCCGCGAGCACCAGGCGCCGGGCGATCTCGCCGTTGCTCCAGCCCCGGGCGACGGCCACCAGGATCTCCCGCTCGCGGTCGGTGAGGGCGTTCAGCCGGCTGTCCTCGACCGGCCCGGCCCCCGGCGGCCGGGTCGGCAGGTGGTGGGCGTACGCGTCGAGCAGGCGCCGGGTGACGGCCGGGGCGACGACGGCGTCCCCGCCCGCCACCGCGCGGATCCCGGACAGCAGCTCCTCCGGGCGGGCGTCCTTGAGGAGGAAGCCGCTGGCCCCGGCCCGCAGGGCGGAGTGGGCGTACTCGTCGAGGTCGAAGGTGGTCAGCACGAGGATGCGCGAGCGTCCGCCACTGGCGACGATCCGGCGGGTGGCCTCGATGCCGTCCATGCCGGGCATCCGGATGTCCATCAGCACGACGTCCGGCCGCAGGTCGGCGGTGAGCCGGACGGCCTCCGCGCCGTGCGCGGCCTCGCCGACCACCTCGGTGTCGGGCTGGCTCTCCAGCAGCATGCGGAAGCCGTACCGCTGCAACGGCTGGTCGTCCACGATGAGGAGGGTGGTCACGCGGGGCCGCCTGTCGGGTCGGGGGTGAGGTCCAGTACGGCCTCCACGGTCCATCCTGCCCCGGGCCCGGGGCCCGCGGTGACGGTGCCGCCGTACAGGGCCGCGCGCTCCCGGATGCCCGCGAGGCCGTGGCCCTCGCGCCGCGGCCGCCCGGGCGGGGGCGTCCCCTCGGGCGGGCCGCTGTCCCGCACCCGCACCCGCAGCCGGTCCTCCTCGGAGGTGAGGGTCACCTGGGCGCGGGTGGCGGGGCCGGCGTGCTTCAGGCTGTTGGTGAGCGACTCCTGGACGATGCGGTAGGCCATCAGCTGCACCCCGCGGTCCAGGCCGTCGAAGTCCCCGGCGGCCGTGTACACCACCTGGGGCCCGGCGGCGCGGATGCGCGCGCACAGCCCGTCGACGTCGGCGATGCCCGGCTGCGGGGTGAACTCGGCGGCCTCCTCGCCCTGGTCGCGCAGGACCCCGAGCATCCGCCGCAGCTCCCCGAGCGCCTGGCGGCTGGTGTCGCCGATCAGCAGCAGCGCCTCGCGCCCGCGTTCGGGGTTGGCCCCGGCCGCGTACGCGCCGCCGTCCGCGAGGGTGACGATCACGGACAGGTTGTGGCCGATGATGTCGTGCATCTCCCGGGCCACTCTGGTGCGCTCGGTGACGGCGGCCAGCCGGCTGCGCTGGTCCCGTTCGATCTCCAGCCGGGCCGCCCGCTCGCGCAGCCCGGCGAGCTGGGCCCGCCGGATCCGCACCGCGATGCCCAGGGCGACGGCCGCCGTCGTGGCGCTGAACAGGAAGAACAGCGCGTCGCCGACGGGCAGCCCCGAGGACACCTCCACGGCGACCAGGCCGGTCGCCGCGGCCATCGCCGCGCACGCCCACGCCAGGTGCCGCAGCCGGCCGTGCAGGGCCAGGCTGTAGAGGGCGACGAGCAGGGCGGCGTCGGCCCGCAGCGCCGCGCCCAGCGACCACTGGACGACGAAGACGGTCATGATCGCCGCGAACGCCGCCGTCGGGCGCCGCCGGCGCCACAGCAGGGGCAGCACCAGGCCCGCCTGCACGGCGAGCACCGCGGCCGGCGGCAGCCGGGTGAACCGGATCCGGTGCTCACGGGGGTGTTCGACCTCGGCGTGGAGGAGGTCCGGCAGGCAGAACAGCAGGACCACCCCGAGGACCACGGCGGCGTCCAGCACCCACGGGTGGGCGCGGTCGGCCTGCCGGATGCGCTGGCTCAGCCGGGCCAGCCGGGCGAAGGCCGGGTGCGCGGGGAGCGGGTCGGGTACCGGCGGCGACGGGGACGGCGACGGGACCGGATCCCGGGTGTCGAGGCGGCTCACGGTCGTCACCTGTCGTTCGGGGCTCGTGCGTCGTTCGAGGACGGGGGTGGGACGGGAACGGCGCGGCACCCGGAGGACCGGGCGCCGCACCGGAGTCTGTCAGACGTCGCTGCGCACCAGCCGCACCGCTGCGCCCGCCAGCGCGAGCACCGTCCACAGCAGGAAGACCAGCAGCCCGGCGGTCGGGGACAGGGTGGTGGTGTCGTGGTGCAGGGCGAACATCGCCTCGCCCGCGTGGCTGGGCAGGTAGGGGCTGATGTGGCTCTGCCAGGACGTGGGGAGCAGCGAGACCAGACCGGGGACCAGCATCAGGGAGGCCACCAGCACCGAGATGCCGCCGGCCACGGAGCGCAGCAGCGCGCCCAGGGCGACGCCGATCACGCCGACCAGGGCGAGGTAGAGGCCCGCGCCCAGCAGGCCGCGCACGGCACCGGCGCTGGAGAGGTCCATCGCCACCCGGGTGCCGGAGAGGATGCCGCTGTCGGCGAGGAAGGCGACGAACACGCCGACGGTGCCGAGCACCAGGGCGATCACGCCGTAGACGGCCGCCTTGGACCACAGGACCGGCAGCCGGCGGGGAACGGCGGCCAGGGTGGAGCGGATCATGCCGGTCGAGTACTCGCCCGCGGCGATCAGTACGCCGAGGACGCCGAGCGCCAGCTGGGCGAAGTTGGTGCCGAACAGGGAGAGGCTCAGGGCGGAGGCGTCGGCGAAGTCCCGGTCCATGTGCCGTCCGGAGTCGATCCTGGACTTGAACTGGACGGCGGCGATCAGACCGAAGGCGACCAGGAAGAGCAGGGCCAGGCCGAGGGTGATCCAGGTGGAGCGCAGGGACCACAGCTTCGCCCACTCCGAGCGCAGCACGCGGACGGCGGTCACCTTGTAGGCGGGGCGCGCCGGGCCGGGGCCGGCGGGCGCGGCGGTCTGGCTGGGTGCGAGGGTGCTCATGCCGCGCTCCTCGGGGTGTCGGTGGCAATGGCGGTGGCGGTGTCGGTGTCGGTGTCGGCGGTGGCGCGGCCGGCGGTGGCGCCGGCGGTGGTGCCGCCCTGGTACTCGACGGCGTCCCGGGTCAGGTCCATGAACGCCTCCTCCAGGGAGACGGTGCGGGTGGCGAGCTGGAACAGGGCGATGCCGTGCTCGGCGGCGGCCAGACCGATCTCGCGCGCGGTGCGGCCGGTGACGAGGAGCTCCTCGGAGCCGGAGCGCCCGGTGATCTCCACGCCGGGCCCGGCCAGCACGGTGCGCAGCGCGCCCGGGTCGGCGCAGGCCACCGTGACGGCGTCGCCGCCGGCCTGGCGGACCAGCTCCCGGACGGTGGTGTCGGCCAGCAGCCGGCCGCGTCCCACGATGATCAGGTGGTCCGCGACGAGGGCGACCTCGCTCATCAGGTGCGAGGAGACGAAGACGGTGCGGCCCTCGGCGGCGAGCGAGGTGAGGAGGTTGCGGATCCACAGGACGCCCTCGGGGTCGAGACCGTTGACCGGCTCGTCCAGCATCACCGTCGCCGGGTCGCCCAGCAGGGCGGCGGCGATCCCCAGCCGCTGGCCCATGCCGAGCGAGAACGCCCCGGCCCGCTTGCGCGCCACCGACCGCAGGCCGGTCAGCTCGATGACCTCCTCGACCCGGCGGCGCGGGATGCCGTGGGTGTGGGCCTGCGCCATCAGGTGGTTGAAGGCCGAGCGGCCCGGGTGGATTGACCTGGCCTCCAGCAGCGCGCCGACCTCCTGGAGCGGGGCGGCGTGCTCGGCGTAGCGGCGGCCGTTGACCCGCACCGAGCCGCCGGTCGGCGCGTCCAGTCCGACGATCATCCGCATGGTGGTGGACTTGCCCGCCCCGTTGGGCCCGAGGAAGCCGGTGACCGTACCCGGCCGGACCGTGAAGTCCAGCCGGTCGACGGCGGTCTTCTCCCCGTACCGCTTCGTCAGCTGGTGCGCCTCGATCATCGCTCGCCCTCCTGCTCGTGGGCCGGGCCCTCCCGGCCGCCGACACCTCCCACGCTAGGTTCGCGAGCGGGCCGATCCGCGGTACCCGGGGCCCGTCCTCGCCGGAGCCGTGGTACCCGGGTACCACGCCGTGGCCATCGCCCGCAGGGCGCGCCCGGGGCTCAGTCCAGGCCCCGGCCCCGGCGGAACCGCTCCGTGAGGGCCTCCGGGGCGACGAGCGGGGCCGGGTAGCCGGGGACGGGGCCGAGCAGCCACGGGCGGTGCGCGGCCGGCCCGGACAGGTGGGCGAGTTCGGGCACCCAGCGGCGCACGTACGCCCCGTCCGGGTCGTAGCGGTCGGCCTGGCGCAGCGGGTTGAGCACCCGGTTGGGTCGGGTGTCGGTGCCGGTGCCCGCGACCCACTGCCAGTTCAGCTGGTTGTTCGCCACGTCCCCGTCGACCAGCAGCGACAGGAAGTGGGCGGCGCCGATCCGCCAGTCCAGGTACAGGTTCTTGGCGAGGAAGCCGGCCGTCAGCAGGCGGGCCCGGTTGTGCATCCAGCCCTCCTCGGCGAGCTGGCGCATCCCGGCGTCGACGATCGGGTAGCCGGTGCGGCCCCGCCGCCAGGCCTCGGCCTCCCGCTCGTCCCGGTGCCAGCGGTCGTCCCGGGCCCGGTAGTCGCGGTGCGCGGCGTCCGGGCGGGCGGCGAGGACCTGGTGGTGGAAGTCCCGCCAGGCGAGCTGCCGGACGAAGGCCCGCGCCCCCTCGCCGTCGTGCCGCAGCGCGCGTTCGACGAGCTCGGTGGGGGACAGGCAGCCGAAGTGCAGGTACGGGGAGAGCCGGGAGGTGGCGTCCGCGGCGAGGTCGTCGTGCACCTCGGCGTACGCGTCGACGTCCCAGCGCCGCCACTGCCGGCGGGCGGCGGACTCGCCCCCGGGCGGCAGCGCGGGCGAGAGCGGCCCCGTGAGCAGGAGGTTCTCGCTGCCGATGCCGTCCGGGGTGTCGATCGCCCGCGGCGCGCCCAGCACGGTGCGGCGGGGGGCCTGCTGCCAGGCCCGGTGGTACGGGGTGAAGACCGCGTAGTGGTCCTTCCCGGCCGGGGTGATCCGGCCCGGCGGGACGACCGTCACCGAGGCGTCGTGGACGTGCAGGCGGTCGCCGAGGGCCGCGCGCAGCCGTTCCTCCCGGCGGTGGGCGAAGCCGCTGACGCCCGCCGCGACGTGCACCGCGGCGGACCCGGTCGCGGCCCCGGCGGCGGCCTCGGCCTCGGCGGCGACCCGGGCGGTCTGCTCGGCGGGCTCGCCGCGGCGCACGATCAGCCGCGAACCGGTCCGGCGCAGCGAGGCGTCCAGGTCGGTGAGGCAGTCGGCCAGGAAGGCCTGCCGGTTGGACGCGGCGAAGCCGGCGGCCTCGACGGCCGGGTCCAGGACGAACAGCGGGACGACCCGCTCGGCCGTGGACCGGGCGGCGTGCAGCACGGGGTTGTCGTTCAGCCGCAGGTCCTGGGTGAACAGGGCGATGGAGACGGTCACGGGCGGGGCCTCGCAGGTGGTGCGGTGGGGGGTCAGGAAAGTGGTACCCGGGTGTTCGGAGCCGATCGCGCCGCGGATTGGTCCGAACGGCCCCGTCCTCGCGGTCGGCGGCGCCGGTACGGGAGGGCGCCGCGGAGGCGTGGTGCGCGGTGGCCGGCGCGTGAGAGGCTCGGCCCATGGAACAGCGCGTACTCGGCCGCACCGGCCGCCCCGTCTCGATCGTCGGACTCGGTACCTGGCAGCTCGGCGCCGACTGGGGGGACGTCCGGGAGGAGGACGCCCTGGCCGTGCTGGAGGCCTCGGTGGAAGCCGGCGTCACCCTCTTCGACACCGCCGACGTCTACGGCGACGGCCGCAGCGAGCGGCTGATCGGCCGCTTCCTGAAGGACCGGCCGGACGCCGGGGTGTTCGTCGCCACCAAGTTCGGCCGCCGGGCCGAGCAGCGGCCCGAGCACTACAACCTCGCCAACTTCCGTTCCTGGGCCGACCGTTCACGGGACAACCTGGGCGTGGACCGGCTCGACCTGGTGCAGCTGCACTGCCCGCCGACGCCCGTCTACTCCTCGGACGAGGTCTTCGACGCCCTGGACACCCTGGTCGAGGAGGGTCGGATCGCCTCCTACGGGGTGAGCGTGGAGACCTGCGCCGAGGCCCTGACCGCGATCGCCCGCCCGAACGTCGCGAGCGTGCAGATCATCCTGAACGCGTTCCGGCTCAAGCCGCTGGAGCGGGTGCTGCCCGCCGCCGAGGCCGCCGGGGTGGGGATCCTCGCCCGCGTGCCGCTGGCCTCGGGCCTGCTGTCCGGCCGGTACGACGCGAACACCGTCTTCGGCGCGGACGACCACCGCACCTACAACCGCCACGGCGAGTCCTTCGACCAGGGGGAGACCTTCTCCGGCGTGGACTACGCGACGGGCGTCGAGGCGGCGGCGGAGTTCGCCGCGCTCGCACCCGAGGGCGCGAGCGCGGCGCAGACGGCGCTGCGGTGGGTCACCCGGCAGCCGGGCGTGACGACGGTGATCCCCGGCGCCCGCAACGTGGCGCAGGCCCGGGCCAACGCGGCCGCCGGCGAGCTGCCGCCGCTGCCGGAGGCCACCCTGGCCGCGGTCCGCGACCTGTACGACCGGCGGATCCGGGCCCAGGTGCACGCCCGCTGGTGACGGCGGGCCCCGGAGCCCGCGGCCCTCACGACGACCGTCGGGGCGGCCGCGCGTTCCGAGCCCGCCGGTCCGGGGACCGGCCCTCCTCGCGATCGGCGGGCTCCCGCTCCGAAGGGCGCGGACCGTTGCCGTCGGGCGTGCGCCAGGAGTCGGCGCGGGCCGCGGCCGCTCCTCTGCCCGGCCGCGGCCGTCGGCGGTTCAGGTGGTGGTTGCCCCAGGCGAGCGCGCCGATCAGCAGTACGGCGAGGGCCAGGGCGGGCACGGCGACCGCGATCAGGGACGGTCCGTCGGGCGTGGCCGTGGGCGGTGGGACGGGCATGGTCCGCTCCTCTCGTCGTGGTCCGGTCCTGGTGGTCCGGTCCTGGTGTTCGGGCCGCGGGCCCGGCCCCGGGGGGAGGACCGGGGCCGGGGCGCCGCGTGACGCCCGCCTACCCCGACCGCCCGGCGGCATGCCCCCGCTTCCGATCAGGGCAGCAGTCGGGCGAGAGCGGCGTCGATGTCCAGGTGTGCGGCCTCGGTGCCGGCCGGTACCAGGCGGAAGGAGTCCAGCAGGAACGCCGCCACGACCTCCGCGGGGACGCTGATCACGGCCCGTGCGGACGGGGACCGCAAGGTGATCAGCACCCGGCCCTCCGGCCCGGGGGAGACGGTCACGTCCCCGCAGCCGGTGGGGGCGTGCTGTCCCCGGTCCAGCAGCTCGCGCGCGAAGGTCCACCGGGCCAGGTCGTCCTCGCCGAGCGGGGGAAGGCCAGGCACACCGCGTACGGCGAGGCGGTGTCGAACCGCAGCTGCGCCTCCACGGCCACGTCGGGGTACGGGCCCTCGGGCAGGGTGACGGCGGTGGACCAGGAGGTGGCGACGGTCATGCGGTGAACTCCCGTTCTGGCGTTGGCACCGGTCGGCCCCCCCGGCCCGGACGGCCGGTGGCGGCAGCGCTCGATTACCCGCCCGCCCGGGGCGCATTCCTCGCCCGCCGGCGCGAGCGCCCGCCCGGCATGATCCGCCGATCGGGTGGTTTCCGGGGCGAGGGATCGGGCAGTCGCGGGACGATCCCGCCGCCTTGGCGGTCGTTCGTCCGCGCCCCGGCGCGGCCGGGCCCCGGAGACGCCGTGCCCGGCCGAGGCCGGGCCCCGTGCACCGGCCACCCGGACCGTACGCGCGCCGACGGCCGGGCGGAGGGCCTCCACCACCCGTGCGGAGCCGGCCGACGGCTCCCCCCCAACCGGAAGGATGTCAGCGATGGGCATCGTCATCAGCAGCCCGCTGCCGGAAGCCGAACGCACGACGGTCGGGAACGCCCTCCAGGGCACCCTGGTCGACCTGCTGGACCTCTCCCTGGTGGCCAAGCAGGCGCACTGGAACCTCTACGGGCCCCGGTTCCGATCCGTCCACCTCCAGCTCGACGAAGTGGTGGCCACCGCGAGGGACTTCGCGGACCAGGTCGCCGAACGCGCGGCGGCGATCGGGGTCAGCCCGGACGGGCGGGCCGCCACGGTGGCCGCCACCAGCGGCCTGCCCGGCTTCCCCGAGGGCTGGACGGCGGACAAGGCGGTCGTCGAGCACCTGGTGACGGCGTTCGCCGCGGTCATCGGGCGCCTGCGGGTGCACATCGAGGAGACCGGGCCGGCCGATCCGGTCAGCCAGGACCTGCTGATCGGCCTCACGGCGGAACTCGAGAAGCACAGCTGGATGTTCCAGGCCGAGAACCGGAGTTGAGAGCCCCGGTCGCTCCGGCCGGTCCGCCCCGGAAGACTCCCGAGCCCCGCCCCCGGCACAACGGTCGCCGGGGGCGGGGCTCGGGAGTCAGCGCGTACGGGTGACCGCGCGGAGCCTCACGGCGCCACGGTGTCCGCCGCGGGCGGCTCGGGCTCCTCGTCCTCGTCCGGCTGCCCCTTCCGCCGGACGTCGGCCGGGGTGGGCGCACTGATGGAGCGTTCCTCGGCGGAGCGCTCCCGGGCCCCGACCGGGCCCTCGGCCTTCGCCCGGACATCGCGCGGCGTCGGGGCCGTGATCGCACGCTCCTCGGCGGACCGTTCCCGCGTCGGCTCGTCCGGCTGCGCACCGTGGTCGTCGGATGTGGTCATGGGCTCGTTCCCCTTCCCGGGTTCTGGGCTTCGACGGATGGGATACCGGACGGCTGCCCCGGATGTGCGGTTTCGAACCGTTTCGAACCGTTTCGAACCGGGAGGGCGCTGCCGGACGGTCCCGGTCCCGCACGGCGCAGGTCGTTACGGCGGCGGCCGGCCCTCCGACCGTAACCCGGGTCCGGGAGCCGCGCCGCCGGACGTGACCGCGGCGCCACCGGCCCCCTCACGGGCCCCGTTCCCGGTGGCGGGCGGCGATCCGGGTGCCCACCAGGACGGCCGTCGTGAGCCGGACTGCGCTGAAGAACGCCAGGACACCGGTGCCGTGCACCCGTGGCGCGGCCAGGAGCAGCGACGTGGTCACGAGCAGGACGACGATGCCGAGCGGCACCCGGGCGAGCCGGCGGAAGGCCAGGGCGGCCCCCTGCCGGGGCCCGGGACGCACCGTGCTCAAGGCCGCCGGTCCCGCCCGTCCCCGGGTTCCCGCTCGCCCCGTTCCTCGGCGCGGGCGGCGGACCTGCGGTGGCGCAGGTACCAGACGGCCAGGGCGATGACCACACCCGCCGCGATCACCAGCGCGAGGACCCGTCCGACGGTGCTCTCGACCCGGGTGTAGGCCGCCCCGGCGAAGTACCCGAGGAGGGTGAACCCGACACCCCAGAGGAGGCCGCCGAGGGCGTTGAACAGCAGGAACCGGCGATAGGGCATGCGGGACATGCCGGCCAGTGTCGGCACCATGGCGCGGAAGAAGGCGACGAAGCGGCCGAAGAAGACGGCGGCCGGCCCGCGCCGGCGGATCAGCTCCTGGGCCCGGTCGACCCGGCCGGCGTGGCGCCGCATCGGGCGGGTGTCGAGGATCCTCGGGCCGATGTGGCGGCCGATCTCGTAGCCGGCGGTGTCACCGAGGACGGCCGCGCAGACGACGAACAGGATGATCCAGCCGAGGGAGATCCGGCCCTGCTGGGCGAGGAACCCGCCGAGCACGGCGGCGGTCTCACCGGGGACGACGAAGCTGAAGAACAGGGCGTCCTCGACGAACACGAGGCCCGCGACCACCAGGTACCCGACCGGGCCGGACAGACCGCTCAGCCACTCGGTGATCGAGTGCATCAGCCACCCCGTTCCGGACCGGCGCCCCTCTCCGCCTCAATGTAACGCCCCCCGCCCCCGGCGACCCGGTGGCCCCTCGCCCCCGCCGTCCTCGTTCCGCGTCGGTCGACGGATCGTGACCGGCTCCCCGCGGGTAATTCGGTTGACCGGGAGTGCCCGGTGCGGCTGCACTTCGGGGGGCGCCGCGCGATGCGGAGCCGGTGATCAGGGGAGGCAGCAGCACCACATGGAGATCCGTTCCACGACCGACAAGGACCTCGACGCTTTCGTCGGCACCTTCCACGCCGCGCTGGGGCGCTTCCCCGACGCCCCGAACGCGGACGGCGGCGGGGTCTGGTGGGCGGCGACCGAGATGGACCGCAACCTGCTCACCGTGACGGCGGACGGGCGCCCCGTCGGCACCGCCGGGGCGTACACCTTCGAGCTCACCCTGCCCGGCGGGGTCGTCGTCCCGACCTCCGGGGTGACGGCGGTCGGTGTCCTGCCCACCCACCGGCGTCAGGGCCTGCTCACCGCGATGATGCGGCGTCAGCTCGCCGACGTGCGGGAGCGGGGGGAGTTCCTCTCCGTGCTGCTGGCCTCCGAGGCCGGGATCTACGGCCGGTTCGGCTACGGTCAGGCGACGTACACCGGGCGGCTGACGGTCCAGCGCCACCGGGCCGCCTTCACCGCCCCTCGGGCGCGGCGGGCGGAGGGCGCCCCGGAGGCCGGTTCGGTGGAGCTGCTGCGGCGGGCCGAGTGCGGGGAGCTGGTGGAGCAGGTCTACGACCGCTACCGCCGGGCCCAGCCCGGCGCGCTGTCCCGGCCGCGCCGATGGTGGGAGCTGGGGGCGGGGCAGGTCCCGATCGCTCCGACGCCGCGCTACGTGGCCGTCCACCGGGATGCCGACGGCACTCCGGACGGGTACGCCGCCTACTGGGTGGACGGGGACACCCTGACGGTGGACGAGACCGTCGCCGTCGACGACGCCGCGTACGCGGCGCTGGCCCGGTTCGTGCTCGGCCACGACCTGGTCGCCACGGTCGTGTTCCGGCACTGCGCGCCGGACCACCCGCTGCGCTGGCAGCTCGCCGACTACAACGCAGCCGAGAGCACGAACACCGACTGGCTCTGGGTGCGGCTGCTGGACGTGCCGCGCGCGCTGGCCGCGCGGGCCTGGTTCACGGACGGCGAGCTCGTGCTGGACGTCGACGACCCGTTCCTCGGCGAGCACCACCGGTACCTGCTGACCGTCCGGGGCGGGAAGGCCGAGTGCGTCCCGACCGACCGGGAGCCCGATCTGTCCCTGGACATCCGCGACTTGGGGGCGGTCTACCTCGGCGGCACCGCCCCGAGCACGCTCGTGCGGGCCGGGCACATCCGGGCCCACCGCCCCGGCGCGGCCGTCCTCGCCGACGCGCTGTTCCGTGCCGAGCGCGCGCCGCACTGCCTGCACTGGTTCTGATCCAACGCGCTGAATCCCGGGGCCCCCGGTGGGCCGTAGCGCCGCCGTCGGACCGAAGCCGAACGCCGTCCCCGCCCGTACCAGGGCGGGGACGGCGTTCGGTTTTTCCGCGTTCGTCCCGACATGCCGTCAACAGCGAGCCCCGGGGCAGGGCCGACCGCCCGTGAGGGGAAGTCAGCTTGCCCGTGAGGGCAGGACGGTTGCCCTCGGCGGACAGACCCGGGGTGAGCTGCGGGTGAGTCGGCTTTGTTCGTTCGGGTGCACTCTGCAACAGTGTCCGTCGGGTGTTGACATGGTCACGGGATGTGAGAGGGGGCGCGGGGGCGGGAATGCGGGGGACGGGGTTTTCGGGGACGAACGGGGCACGGGCGCCCCACCGGTGTCAACGGGGCGATCGGCGCGCCCTTCCCGCCCGCGGCGCGCCCGGCGGCCGGGGGAGGGAAGGGCGTCCTGCGGGCGCCGGTTCAGTTGCCCTGTCGGATGTCGCTCAGCGTCCCGCTGACGTTGAGGAGTTCGTGGCAGCCGGGCGCCTGCTTGCCCGAGGCCGGGGTGCCCGGCACCTCGCAGGTCACGTTCGCCGTCACGGCCTGGTCCTCGGGGACCTGGATGGGGGTCACCCAGTGGTAGTCCTGGTTGCGGAAGGTCTCCAAGGCGATGGTGGTGATGGTCTTGTTGCCGGCCGTGATGGTCACCAGCCCCTGGTCGCCCTGGAAGTTGGCGACCACCAGGTCCGTGATGTCGAAGACCTTGCCGTGTGGCACCAGGTAACTGCCCGTCGCGGCAGCGCCGTTCGCCGTCTGCACGTCGATCGTGGCGGAGCTCTGCTGGCCGGTGCCCGGCACCGCCAGGCCGCCCGGTCCGGGGCCGCCCTGACTGCCCGGTCCGGTGGCCGGCTTCCCGGCGCCCGGCTTGGTCTGGCCGCCGGGGGTGTTCCCGGCGCCCGGCGCCGAGGGGTTGTCGCCGGCCGGTGCGCCCGCGGGCGGGGTCGGGGTGGCGATCTGCTGGGCGACGGCCTTCTCGGCGGCCTGCTTGGCGGACGTGCGCACCGCCGGGCGGACCAGGGCGAACCAGGCCAGCAGCAGGGCGATCAGCAGGGCCAGCAGCGCGAGCAGCCACTTGGGGAAGATCGGCAGCTGGAGGAACTCGCCCTCCAGGACCGGCTTCAGGACCGGGTCGGCGGGGGTCTCGGGCTCGGGCTTCGGCGCCTTGTCCTCCGAGGCCTTGGCGTCCTTGCCGCTCTTGCCGTCCTTGGAGTC
Organism: Kitasatospora sp. NPDC002543; assembly: GCF_053594915.1. NCBI lineage: Bacteria > Bacillati > Actinomycetota > Actinomycetes > Kitasatosporales > Streptomycetaceae > Kitasatospora > Kitasatospora sp. NPDC002543. The sequence continues at coordinate 27,566 of NZ_JBSFWR010000013.1, forward strand.
CTTGCCGTCCTTGCCGTCCTTGGAGTCCGCCCGTTCCTCCGGGCCGACCGTGACCTCGAACGGCCAGGTCGCCGGCTTGCCGAACCAGATCAGCTTGCGGGTGCGCGCCTGCACCCGCACCTCCCCGGACTCGCCGGGCTCCAGGCGCAGCTTCTCCGGCGCGATCGCGAAGCGCAGGTCCTCGCCGGCCTGCCCGGGCGTGAACGCCACCGCGGCGGGCGCGTTCCCGAGGTTGCGCACCGAAGCCCGGTAGCGCCCGCGCAGCCAGCCGCGGCGGCGGCGCGGGGCGAGCGCGGCCCGCAGCTCGTGGAACGGCGTCACGGTGACGGTGGCCTCCGGGACGGCCACCAGATCGGGGCGTTCGACCGGAAGCACCCGGATGCCGAGCGGGAACTCGCCGGCCCGGGTGGAGGAGGAGCGCGGCGGAGCCAGCCGGACCGTCACCGTCTCGGAGGTCCCCGGATAGAGGGAGACCCGGGCGGGCTCGACCGTCGTCCATGCGGCGCAGTCGCCGACCGCCTCGAAGGTGTAGGCCTCAACGATGTCAAGATCGTTACGTACCGTCAGGGTCGTGGTGGCCACGCCACCGGGGGCCACCGTGAGTGCAGGCAGGCCGAGTTCGGCGGATGTGGTCATAGCGTGACGGTAGGGCCGTACGGCATCCGCGGAAGAGGGCCGTACGGGCAAGCTATGGGCACGCCCCTTGCCCGTACGGACCGGCCGAAGCCCCTCCCGGCGCCGCCGCAGGCCCTCACCGGCCGCGCGAGACCCGCCGGCCCCACATTCCCCCGGCCGGCCCCGCCCCGCGGCGGCCAGCCGTCACCCTCGCAGGACCAGAGAAATGGAGTAGTCGATGACGTCGACCGATACAACCCGTGAGGAAGCCGTCACCGCACGCCGGATCGGAGCGGCCCCCCGCTCCGGCACCACCACCGCACCGCGCGTCCCCGAGCAGCTGCGCGGCAGGCGGGGCGTGCGGGTGGCGGTCTTCGCGGAGGACCTCATCCTGCAGACCGGCGTGATCCAACAGCTGCGCCAGCGGCCCGAGGTGGAGTTGCTCAGCGAGAGCGACGCCGGACGGGCGGAGGTCTCCCTGCTGGTCGTCGACGCGCTGACCGACACGGTCACCGAGCACCTGCGCCGGCTGCGGCTCGCCACCTCGGGCCGGATAGGCCTGGTGGTGGGGCACTTCGAGGCGGGCGGACTGCAGACCATCGTGGAGTGCGGCGTCGCGGCCGTCCTGCGCCGGTCGGAGGCCGACCAGGACCGGCTGGTGCACCTGATCACCGCGCTGGCGAACGGCGAAGGCGTGATGCCCGGCGACCTGTTGGGCGAACTGCTCGACCGGATCGGGATGTTGCAGCGCACCATGCTCGACGGGCGCGGCCTGACCCTCTCCACACTGACGGCACGGGAGGCCGAGATGCTGAAGCTGGTGGCGGAGGGCTTCGACACCAGCGAGATCGCCACCAAGACCTCGTACTCCGAGCGCACGGTGAAGAACGTGCTCCACGAGATCATCACCCGCCTGGGGCTGAGGAACCGGGCCCACGCGGTCGGCTACGCGATGCGCCGCGGCCTCATCTAGCGTGACGTGGTGCCTCGCCCGGCGTGGGCGAGGCACCGGCGCGCCCCGAAGCCGGACTTCCCGCCGGCGACGACCCTGTGGATAGGGGGTCAGTCGACCGGCAGTTCGTCGTCCTCCCGGCGGGAGGGCGTGCCGAGCCGTGCGCGTGCGACCTCCTCCAGCGACCCGAGCAGCGGGTTGGGGTCGTCGGCACGCGTGACGAGCACGACCTGGCAGGGATCGATGTCGACGACGGGCGCCATGGCGATGTCCTCGCGCACCGCGGCCCGTCGGTCCCCGGCAGGGAAGATCGCGACGCAGTGGCCGGTGGCGACGAGTTCCAGCTTGTCCTCGTAGCTGTCGTCGATCGAGGGCGAGGGCGGTGCCGGTCGGCCGCCGACCGGCTTGGGCGTGCTCCAGAGGACCGGAGTGCCGGCACAGGCCACCAGCTCCTCGTCGGCCAGAGCCCGCAGGCTGACGGAACCTCCGTTCGCCAGACGATGACCGGCGGGCATGACGAGCACCCGCGACTCCTCGTGGAGCGTGGTCACCCGGAAGCCGTCCGCCGTCAACGGCAGGGGGCCGTACGCGAGGAGGGCGTCGACCCGCCCCTCGGCGAGGGCGTGCGCGTCCCGCCAGTCGAGGTGCCGGGTGCGGACCAGGCCGTCGGGGTGCCGACGGCGCAGCTCCCGCACACAGTCGGTGACGACCAGGCCCTCGGCATAGCCGACGGTGACGGAACGGGGCTGGACGGCGGCCCTGGCCGCGTGAGCGGCCCGGTCGGCCTCCTGGAGCAGGGCCCGCGCCCCGGAAAGGAAGGCCTGACCGGCGTCGGTGAGGCTGCTGCCCTGCGGCGAGCGGTCGAAGAGCCGGACCCCGAGCTGAGCCTCCAGCCGCTGGATCTGGCGGCTCAGCGACGGCTGCGCCAGGTGCAGCTTGGCGGCGGCCCGGCCGAAGTTGCCGTACTCCGCCACGACCGTGAAACAGCGCACGAGCCGAAGATCGAAGTCCATGCGCCCAGGGTACGCCGCGTGCCGCCATGCGCCCGGGGCATGACGGCATGCGGAACAGGTCTTGGACACGGGGCGCGGGCGGACACTTGGCTGGAGGGCATGACCACCACGTATGACGGCAAGAAGATCGTGATCACGGGCGGCAGCAGCGGCATCGGCCTCGCCGCGGCCCGGCTGTTCGCGGACGGCGGGGCACGCGTACTGATCACCGGCCGCACCGGGGCCACCCTGGACGCCGCGTTGGAGCGGCTGGGGGAGAAGGCGACCGCCGTCCGCAGCGACGCCGCGTCCCTGGAGGACATCAAGGAGCTGGCCGGTACGGTCCGGGAGCGGTTCGGCACGGTGGACGCACTGTTCGTCAACGCCGGCGTCACCGCGTCCGCGCCGTTCGACTCGACGACGGAGGAGATGTACGACGAGCTGTTCGACATCAACGTCAAGGGCCCGTACTTCACCGTGCAGGCGTTGGCGCCACTGCTGCGCGAGGGGAGCGGCGTCGTCCTCACCACGTCCGTGGTGAACGTCCTGGGCCTCGACGCGCTCAGTGTCTACTCGGCGAGCAAAGCGGCCCTGCGGTCGATGACCCGCACCCTGGCCCGCGAGCTGCTCCCGCGCAAGGTGCGGGTGAACGCGGTGAGCCCCGGCCCGATCGACTCGGGCATCCTGGACCGCTCCTCGCTGCCAGCCGATGTCGTCGAGGCGACGAAGGACGGATACCGGAGCACCAACCCGATGCGGCGGCTGGGGAGGCCCGAGGAAGTGGCCGCCGCGGTGGCGTACTTGGCGTTCGACGCGACCTTCTCGACGGGGATGGAGCTTCCTGTCGACGGAGGTGCTTCGCAGCTCTAGACGCTGGACGAACGGCGAAAGCGGTGCCTCGCCCGGCCGGGCGAGGCACCGCTCGGGCGTGCCTAGAAGAGGCCGAAGTCGAACTCGCCGGTGGCGACGGCGGCGATGAAGGACAAGTGCGCCGCACGCTCGAAGGCCAGGGCGGGTCCGGAAGGATCCTTGCTGTCCCGGACGGCGACAGTCCGGGGGAGGAGCGCGTACTCGACACAGTTCTCGTTGCCGCCGCTGTAGCTGGACTTCTTGAAGGTCGGCTGGGTCACTTGAGTCCTCTCTGGAGGGAGCATTCAGACGAGCCCGAAGTCGAACTCCCCGTCGGCGACGGCGGCGATGAAGGACGAGTGCGCCGCACGCTCGAAGGCCAGGGCCGGGCCGTGCGGGTCCTTCGAGTCGCGGATGTGCCAGGCCAGGCCGTCCGGGATGGCAACCTCGACGCAGTTGTCGTCGCCGGCGCTGTAGCTGGACTTCTTGAAGGTCGGCTGGGTCACTTGAGTCCTCACCTCTGAAGGGAGTGTTCAGACGAGGCCGAAGTCGAACTCGCCGGTGGCGACGGCGGCGATGAAGGAGGAGTGCGCCGCAGGGTCGAAGGCCAGGGTCGGGCCGTACGGGTCCTTCGAGTCGCGGATGTGCGAGGCCGAATCCCGCACGGCGAGCTCAACGCAGTTCGTGGACTCGTTGCTATAGCTGGACTTCTTGAAGGTCGGCTGGGTCACTTGAGTCCTCTCTCTGGATGGGGCATTCAGACGAGCCCGAAGTCGAACTCCCCGTCGGCGACGGCGGCAATGAAGGACAAGTGCGCCGGACGGTCGAAGGCCAGGGCGGGTCCGGAAGGATCCTTGCTGTCCCGGACGGCGACAGTCCGGGGGAGGAGCGCGTACTCGACACAGTCCTCGTTGCCGCCGCTGTAGCTCGACTTCCGGAAGGTGAAGCCAGTTGCGGCGGCATTGGAGTAATGGGTCACTTGATCGTTTCTCTCTGTGCGGTGATGAACTCGATCGAGGAGCCGACGGAAAGGGCTTCAGCCGTGATCTCCTGGAACTTCGCCCGGTACAGCTCGACGTCGGTCGGGTCCTCGACCCAGAATCCGGCGAGCAGGCCTTCGACGAAGACGACGTCGAGGTCATTCCGCTGAGGGAATCCGAGCAGGGCGAACGCGCCGCTCATACCCGGGTGGATCGCCGCACCTGCGCGCATCACCTGGATGTTGACGTTCGCCAGTCGGCTCAGCGTGAGTAGCTTGTCGAGCTGTGGGCCCATGATCTCGGGACGGTCCGCGATGGCTCGGAGCGCCGTTTCATGGATGACTGCCCAGACCTCAACGGGGTTCGGGCGGGTCAGGATGGATTGCCGTGCCATGCGGACCTGCACGAGATCGTCAACCGTGCCGCCGTTCGTCGTCCGGAGTCGGTCGATGACCAGCCGAGCGTATTCGGCGGTCTGGAACAGCCCAGGGATGAAGGCGGCTTGGTAGGTCTTGAAGGTCGATGCCTCGGTTTCGAGCGTGATCAGGTCGGTTGCGGACGCGTTGATCACGTCGCGGTAGCTCAGCCACCAGCCGCGCTTGCTGCCGTCCTTCGTGATGGCGATCAAGCCGGCGCGGAACTCCTCGTCGTCACAACCGTAGTGGTCGAGGAGCTTGTTGACGTCCTCGATCTTGGCGGCCGTGCGGGCGTTCTCGATGCGGTTCAGCTTGGCCAGGCTCATGCCGGTGGCCTCGGCCGCTGTGTCCGCGGGGATCATCGCCTGCTCGCGGAGCCTACGCAGCTCCTCACCCAGCCGACGACGGCGAACGGTTGATACCGCCATGCGATGCCCCTCCTGACCTCTCGGTGGACCAGTCTGCCCCTGTTGATCGCGCAGGCGCTACCGACAACTGACAGAGAGTCGGACCGAATTCGGGTTCGATATGAGATTTTGCAGATTAGTTGAGCCAGCTTGCACATGTGGCGGCTCTCACGTCATGCTGAGTGTAGCTGGTCGAGTGCGCTGAGTGATCGGTGCTGCGGCTCGGCTGAGTATTTCCGTCATGCCATCGCTTCGATCGCGCGTTTGCTCGATGGATGGTCATTTCTGAAGCCCCACGGAGGTTTCATCGTGTTCCCCCACGAAGTCCCCCCTGACTGGTCGGCCGCGCGTGAGGAGTTGCGCGAGGCGATGGCGCGCGCCGGGTGGAAGCCCGAACTGGTCGCCGATGCCGAGGTCGCGCTCCTCGAACTGTTCGTCAATGCCTGGCGCCACGGCGGCAGTGCGGCTCCTCTGGTCGTCATCGCGACGGCCGATCACGTGCTCCGGGTCTCCGTCAGCGACGGGAGCCCCATCGTCCCGATCCAGCGCGACGGTTCCGACCTCCTCGCGGTCTCCGGCCGGGGCCTGCGCCTCGTCCGCTCCCTCACCGACCGCTTCGGTACCGAGCCCCGGAGGTTCGGGAAGTCCTGCTGGTTCGAGCTGGACGCCGCCGCGTGACCGCCGACCACCGCCGCCCGACCGGGCCGGCCGACCCGGTCGGGCGCACCTACACCGAGCCGGAGGTCTCCTCCCTGCTCAGTGAACTCCGCGACCGGGGGCGCAAGTTCGGCCTCATCTGGCCCTCCCTGGCCACGGACCGGGTGGTCGACGGACGCGTCCTGGTGCGCTTCGGCGCGGCCCCCGCGAGCACCGTGCTCAACCTCCTCGCGGTCCTGCGCCACTACGAGCGTGAGAAGGTCGAGGCCGCCCCGTGCGACTCCTGATCGGCCTGGCCCTTCCCCTCCTCCTGCTCCTCGCCATCGCCGTCGTCGGCCTCGGCGCCGTAGCCGTCCTGCGGATGCCCCACCGCCCGGAGTCCTGAAGCCCCACGCGGGAAGTCGGCCCCGCCGGCTTCCCGCTGTCCACCGCACCACGGGGCGTGCGCAGCACCGCCCCTCCGCACCGAACCGAGAGGATGCCAATCATGGGAGACGAGAACAAGGGTGGCCCGGACGACGGCAGGAGCCCCGGGCACGCCAAGCCCGGCGGATCGTCGATCGGCCCGAAGCCGTCGTCGGACAGCCAGAAGCCGGCCCCGGACCCGAAGCACAAGAAGTGAGCGCCGACGAGCGGCGGGCCGCGCTGGTGGCCGCGCTGACCGAGGCCGGGTCGCTGACCGCGGAGTGGGCCCCGTCCGTGGCGGCCGTTCCGCGGCACGCGTTCCTCCCGGAGACCATCTGGGTGGACGAGGGGGACGGCGACGCCGAGTGCAGCCGCTCCGAGGAGCCGGAGCGGTGGATGCGGCTCGCCTACGCCGATCTGCCGGTCGTCACGCAGTGGGACGACGGCGCCGACGACGGGGCCCGCGTCACGCCCACGTCGTCGGCGTCCATGCCCACGGTGGTCGTCGAGATGCTGGCCGACCTGGACGCGGCCCCCGGCCACCGGCTGCTCGAAGTCGGCACGGGGACCGGGTACAACGCGGCCCTGCTGACGCATCGCCTGGGAGCCGGGATGGTGTCCACCGTCGAGGTGGACGGATGGGTCACCGCACGGGCGCGCACGGCACTGCGCGGTGCCGGCTTCACTCCGGAGGTCGTGTGCGGGGACGGGGCGCTCGGGTGGGGCGTGCGCGCCCCGTACGACCGGATCATCTCCACCGTGTCGCTGCGGCGCATCCCGCCCGCCTGGCCGGCTCAGACCCGGCCGGGCGGGGTGATCGTCAGCCCTGTCTCGCCGCTGCTGGGCGGCGGGGCGGTCGTGCGCCTCACGGTGGACGGCGGCGGGGTGGCGTGCGGCCGGTTCACCCGCTCGTCCGCGTTCATGATGCTGCGACAGCAGCGGTACGAGGGTGCCCCGGTGGACGACTACCTGCCGGGGGAGTGGCCGGGCGACTCCGCGCAGTCCTGGACGAAGCTCGACCCCGGGGCCGTCGGGGACGACTGGTCGGCGCAGTTCGTCTGCGCGCTCGCCCTGCCGGACGTGTACTACCGGCGCAGCGGGTTCGGCGAGGGCGGTTGGACGTGGTGGCTGTTCGACACGGCCGTCACCTCCTGGGCGACCGTGGACTCCGTGCCCGGGGAGTCCCGGTTCGAGGTCCGGCAGTCCGGGCCGCGCCGGCTCTGGGACGAGGTGGAGGCCGCCCATGACCGGTGGGAGTCCGCCGGACGCCCCGGGTGCGAGCGGTACGGACTCACGGTGACGCCGACCGGACAGACGGCCTGGCTGGACGAACCGGACAACCCCCTGGAGTGACGGCCGGGGCGCGGGGCTTCAGGCGGTCACGACCCGCCGGCTCCCCGCCTCCCGTACGCGGCCCGCCCGCCGACGGCCCCGGGGTGCGGCGCGGACGGGCTGCGTGGACGGGCGGGGCGCGGATCCGTGAGCGGGCCGGTCAGTCGAAGCAGGCGAGGTCGGGGTCCTGGGGGCCGGGCAGGGGGCGGGCGTTCTGGTCCTGCGGATAGAACTGCCGGGCCCAGTGCCGGAACTGGCCGATCGGCCCGTCCCCCTTGGCGAGCTTCGGGTGCGGGCGGTACTTCTTGCTGTACCAGATCGGGTAGTCGACGGCGGTGAAGTCCTCGCTGACCCTGATCAGCGGGCCGATCAGCAGCCGGGACAGGGTCCGGCTCACCTGCCGCGCCAGTGGCTTGGGCAGGGTCGACGGCTCGTCGAAGAGGAGCCGGCTCGCCTGCCGGTACTGCATCCGGTTGGGCTCGATCATGGTGCCCATGATCAGCGTGCACATCGTGGTGCGCAGCCGCGGAGTGCGGCTGTCGGAGTGCAGGAAGCCGATCCCGTATCCGTCGACCTCGATGTCGATGGGGCTCTCGCCGATCAGCGGGAACTTCTCGCGCACCCGCATGGAGACGTGGAAGGTCTTGTCGCCGAAGACGACGGGGGTGGGGAGTTCGGCCTTGGCCCAGCCGTGCAGGGTGCCGAAGTGGCCCACGTCGACGGAGTTCTCCATGATTTCCTGGGCGTGGCCGGGCATCTCCCAGGTGCCGTAGCGCCGGGGCAGGTGGCCGATGGTGTGGATGGGCGGGATCTCCCAGTCCGGGGCGCGGCCGTCGTGGTGCCACCAGACGAACACGGTCTCGTTCACCTCGTGGACCGGCAGCCTGCTCAGCGACGCCTTCGGGGGCGGCGTTCCGTAGCCGGTCCGAACGCACGTGCCGTCCGGGCCGTAGGCGAACTGGTGGAAGGGGCACACCAGGTCGTCGCCGTCGACCTTGGCCAGGCCCAGGTGGGAGCCCAGGTGCGGGCAGTAGGGCCGGACGGCCCGGACGCGGCCGTCCCGCAGCCGGTACAGCACGACGTCCTCGCCGTGGAGCCGCCGGGTGAGGACGGAGCCGGGTTTGAGCTCGCCGGAGAACGCCAGCGCCGACCAGCCGTCGGGGTAGGGGAGAACGGGGGCCAACGCCTGGTCGGCACGGCTCGGCCCCTGGGTAATATTCTGTGAGAATTTACGTGACAATCGCATATATTCCTCCTGGATTGGATTCGATTCGCATCATATTCCAGGGGTGTCGAGAACTCCGGCGGGAGATTGGGGTTCTGGTAATTCATATGGTGTGAAGCAAGGCGTTCCTGTGGATCGATGAGGTCCGTTCGGCATCGGCGGACGTCGGACCGTGCACGAGAAGTCGAACCCGCCGACTTCTCGTGCACGCTATCCAGCCGCGACGAAGCAAGGCGCTGGGATGCAGTCGTGCCTCGTTGCGCATGATGGCCCTGTTCCACGGTCCCGCCCGGCACTTACACCCGGGTGCGTCGCGCCCGACAGCCGGGCCGCCTCGCGGACGGCCCGGAGGCGGGGCCTTCCCCGGCGGAGTGCGAGGGCTCGTCAAAAGTTGGCCCGATCGGGCCCTTGGATCCCCGTGAGTGCGTGGAAAGACTACCTTCGGCCCGGCAATCCCCTCATTCGACGAGGCGGCTGTGAAGGGTGGTTCCAGAGGGAAGGGATGGCCCTTCGTGCCCTGGATTTCCCGCCGCGATCTTGCTGCGGCCGCGCCGGCCGGTCGGATTCATCCTGAAAGGGCGACATCATGAAGAAGCTCAAGGCACTACCGGCGATATTCGGCTCCGGGGCACTCCTGGTCCTGGGCCTCCCCGGCACGTCCACAGCCGATGCTCCGACACCCGAGCTGCTCGCGCCCGCGTACAACATCCAGAACTACGACAGCGAGCGGTGCATCCTCGGGCCCGGTACGGGCAACGAGACGGCCCTCGCCCAGGCGGAGTGCGCCGGGTACGCGGACCAGAAGTGGGAGCAGTGGGGCTACCTCGGCGAGAGCTACTTCTTCTTCGTCAACCAGAACAGCCGGCTGTGCCTGCTCGCGCGGTACCACCAGGAGGCACGCCAGTTCTCCTGCGGGCAAGCCGGGCCGGATGCCGACTGGTACGTCGAGACCATCAACAGTGCCGACCCGCAGTGGAAGCGCCTCGTGAACAGGGAGACGGGCACGTGCCTCGTCCCCCAGAACAGGAACCTGAACGCCCTGATCCTGCAGGCCGTCTGCGACTACAGCATCAACCCCCCTGCCGACCAGCGGTGGCGGCTCGTCAACTTCTGAGGGTTGTCCCGCAACGCCGCTCAGAGCTCCGGAACGGCGGGAAGCGGTCCATCGTCCGTGACAACCGCCGTGCGGGTGTGGCCTCCTCCGGGCGTCCGGAGGAGGCCGCACCTTCGATGACTGGCCGGCCCGCGAGGGTGGCTGTCCTCGCGGCCGCCTCCCGACCGGGTTGCCGGGTGGTTGGCGGCCGGCAATGGTCCGCCGCGGAGTGCGGGAGGAGTAATGTCGCCAGCGACGCGCTCGTCGTGGATTTCACATCCAAGACGAAAAGGGTTATCAGCTACAAGGTGGATGAGTCGAAATTCATCCTGGAGTCCTGATGGGCTCCGAAGCCCCCTCGTCTACTGGGCGGGGCGCGGACGCTGCGTCTGACCTCAGGTTCACGCTGGACATCACCATCACCGACAAGGGTGTCAAGCAGCTGACCGAGGACGGTCTGGCCGTCGGCCTGGTATGGGCCGACGGCCAGGTGGGGACCGATGGAAAGCTGACCGCCAAGCTGGCCGTCGCCTGGGCGCTGCTCGCGCCTGGGAATTCCGTCCAGTTCTCCTGGGCCGTGCGTGGTTCGCTTATGGCATACGCGAGTCATGCCCCCGCTCGCGACGGGAGCGTTCTGTCCAGCTACACGGAATCGAAGTGTGGATGGCGAGAAGCCGCCCCTTTCCTGGGTGGCTGCCATGCGGTACGTCCCCTGGGGGATCCACGAACCCGACTGACAGCCGTCGCCCTCGGTGGCGATAGCGTCGGGGGCATGCTCCTGTGGATCAACGGCCCGTTCGGGGCCGGCAAGACCCAGACCGCCCATGAGCTCCGCTGGCGCCTGCCCGGCAGCGTCGTCTGCGACCCCGAGCACGTCGGGTTCGGACTGCACCGGATGATGCCGCCGGCGCTGCGTGGGGACTTCCAGGACCTTCCCGCGTGGCGGCAGGGCGTCGTCGAGGTGCTGGACCGGGTGCTCACCGGGCACCACGGTGTGGTGATCGCGCCGATGACGGTCGTCGAGCCCGTGTATTTCCGGGAGACGGTCGGCCGGCTGCGCGAACGCGGGCACGACGTCCGGCACTTCGCCCTGCTGGCCGAGCGCGGGACGGTGCTGCGGCGGCTGCGCGAGCGCGGGGGCGGGCACGTCCTGCAGTTCGTGGCGGGGAAGGACGCCCCGCTGCGGCGGGAGAGCTTCGCCGTGTCGAAGCTCGACCTGTGCCTGGAGCGGCTGCGCGAGGAGGAGTTCGCCCAGCATGTGTGGACCGACCGGCTGACGGTCGCCCAGGTCGCCGACCGGATCGCCGCGTCCTCGGGCCTGACCCTCGCCCCGAACGACGACGGTGCGCTCCGCGGGCGCCTCCGCCGCGCCTGGACGGGGGTCAAGCACATCCGCTTCGTCTGAGCCCGGCCGTGAGCGCCGCCCGTGCGGGGTGCGCGGCGGGCTGCCCTTTGGGGACACCGGGTCTTACCCCCGCCGAGGGTGCCCGGGCTCTCCCGCCGCGCGCCCGCAACCGGGACACTGCGGGGAGACCGCCCCTGCAACCTGTGAGGTCGAGCGTGATCGGCGCCCCCGCCACCCCCCGCCCCGCCCGGCGGCCGGCCAGGACCGCCGTCGCGGTGCTGCTCGCGCTCGCGGCGGCCCTGGCGACCCTGACCGGGGCCGCCCCCGGCGGGCCGGGCACCGCCGCGGCCGCCGCCGTCGACCCGGCGGCCGGACGGATCGTCTTCGCCGGCACCAACCACCGCGGCCTCGGCAAGGTGACCGGCGCGGAGTCGAGCACCCCGCTGTTCGGGCCCGGCCCGATCCACTTCGACCGGGACCCTTCGGCCCGCGGCGACGAGATGGTCTTCACCAGCCTGCGGGACGAGCCGCAGCCCCAGGTCTACCTGCGCGACGCGTCCGGCGCGGTGCGCCGGCTCACCACCGGCATGGACACCTCCCGCCCCGCCCTCGCCCCGGACGGCAAGGGCGTCGTCTTCGAGGCGCTGGAGGACCGCGGCGGGGACGCCAAGCCCCAGCACGTCCTGTGGGCCGTCAACCGGGACGGCAGCGGCCTGCGCCGGATCACCGACGGCGCGGCCGACGAGACCCATCCGACCGTCTCGCCCGACGGCAAGTGGATCGCGTACTCCTGCGACGGCGAACCGTCGCACCGTCAGATCTACCTGCGGCCGTTCGCGGGCGGCGCCCCGGTCAAGGTCACCAACGTGACCAACGGGGATGCGGTCGACCCGACCTGGAACCCGGTGAACGACGACACCCACCGCAACGAGATCGTCTACACCTGGGACCAGGGCGACCAGGGCAGGACCCTGATGCTCACCTCGCCCACCGGCGGCGACAAGGCCTTCTTCCCCGGCACCGGCTTCACCTGGAAGACCGGCTCCGCCTCCTGGATGGCCGACGGCAGCGGTGTGCTCTTCCTCAGCGCCGACCTGCTCACGCCGCCCGACCCGGCCCCGCAGCCCGACCCGACCCAGCCGCCGGTGGTGAACCTCTACCGCGCGCTCACCTGCAACTGCGACGCGCCCAAGGTCCTCTACAGCGCCAACCGGCTGGTCTCCTCGCCGACCTGGCTGGGCACCCAGAACGAGGGCGGTCCGGTGGTGGAGCAGACCAGCGCCTCCGCCGCCAACGTCGCCGACGTGGAGGACATGCGTCCCGACGGGTCCGACCCGCGCGATCTCGGCATCAGCGTGCTCCGCGAGGACCCGGCCGCCGACAGCAACACCAGCACCGACCCCGCCGCCGACCCGCTGTTCCACCCCCGCCCCGGCTTCGACCCCTGGTACGAGCGCCAGACCTACACCCCCGACGGCCGGCAGATCGTGGTGACCCGCTACGAGGACGGGCCCGCCGGGCGGATCCAGCGGATCTGGACCGCCGACGCCGAAGGCGCGAACCCGCAGCCGATGAACCTCGCCGGGCGCGGCCCGAACGACCGGGACACCGACCCGTCCCTCTCCCCGGACGGCAAGCTGATCGTGTTCAGCCGCAGCACCCCGGCCACCGGCGACCGGCCGGCCCGGCCCGGGCGCGTCCTGATCGCCGAGGTGTCGACCGGGAGGATCGTCGGCACCGTCCAGCCGCCGGCGGGGCAACCGGACGCCTCCGACGGCCAGCCCTTCTGGTCCCCCGACGGCAAGCTGATCGCCTTCTCCCGGACGGCCGTGGTCGACGGCAACGCCGGCAACCTGCACGTCTGGACCGTCTCCGCCGACGACCTCACCCGGCAGACCGACCTGAGCCGGACGGCCTGCCCGGGCAACTGCGCCGTCATCGACGACAGCCCCGCCTTCGCCCCCGACGGCCGCCGGATCGCCTTCAACCGCAAGGCCGGCAACGGCGGCGACAACCACCAGGACGGCGTGGTCGTCACCACGCCGAGCGGCGCCGACTGCACGGTGATCGCGCCCGCCGGGCTCGGCGAGGGCGCCTGTACCCGGCCGCTGCCCGACCGCCCCACCACCGGGCCCTTCCAGCCCCGCGACGTCGCCTGGACGGCGAACAGCGCGCAGCTGCTGATGACCTCCCGCCGTGCCGCCCCGCCGAGCTCGCCGGAGGGCCTGAAGGTCTACGACTTCGCGAGCGGCAGGCTCACCGAACTCGACTGGCGGCTGCCGGGCCGCCAGAAGGAGCCGGCCGTCCAGCAGTCCGTCGACCTGGCGATCAGCGTGCCCGAGCGGACCCCGGCCGTCCCCGTCGACGGCAGCACCGACGTGACGATCACCGTCACCAACAAGGGGCCCGCGCCCTCGCCCGGCACCGTCCTCACCGTCTCGGTGCCGACCGGCGCCCGGCTCGGCAAGCTGACCACCCCGACCGGAACCTGCGACGCCGCGGCCCTGCGCTGCGAACTCGGCACCATGGCCCCGCGCGCGGTCATCCGGATCACCGCCACCCTGATCGGCACCCGGCCCGGCAACCCGGACTTCGGCTGGAGCGTCTCCGGGACGGTCGTCGACCCGTTCCCCGACGACGACTCCGCCCGGACCTTCCTGCCGGTGCTGGAACCGCCGACCCCGACGCCCACCCCGACCCCGACACCGACCGCCACCCCGACGCCGACCCCGACTCCCACGCCCACCGGGACCGTCACACCCCCGCCGCCGGCCCCCGCACCGCCGCCGCCCCCGGCGCCGGCCCCGGCCCCCGCGCCGGCGCCCCAGGCCGGCCCCACCGTCGCGGTCGACGCCCAGCCGAACCCCGGCTACGTCGGCGGCCACGTGACCGTCAGCTACACGGTGCGCAACACCGGCCAGGCCCTCGCGACCGGCCTGCGCCTGACCCTCGGCCTGCCCGCCGGAGTGCCCACCGAGGCCCTGCCCGCGGGCTGCCGGGCCGGCACCTGCACGGTGAGCGACCTCGCCCCGGGCCGCAGCGCCGTGATCCGCGTCGTGCTCTCGCCCGTGGCGGCGCTGGACACCACCATCAGCGCCGAGCTGACCACCACCGGCACCGACGCCACCCCCGGACCGCACCGGGCGAGCACCCCGCTGCGCATCCTCCAGCCCCGGATCGTCGCGGTCCCGCCGATCGGCAAGCCCGGCTTCGTGACCTCGGTGCGCGGCGTGGACTTCCCGCCCGGCACGCCCGTCCGGTTCACCTGGAACCCCGGGCTCACCGCCCCGGCCGCGCCCACCCACCCGAAGGCCGACGGCACCTTCGCCGGCCAGCTGCTGATCCTCCCCAAGGACGAGACCGGCCCGCGCACCATCACCGCCGAGGGCCCCGGCTTCTCCCCGGTGACCTGCCCGTTCCTGGTGGTCGAGGGCAGCATCGGCCCGCCCGGAGAGGTGGAGCGGCGATGATCCACGAGGTCGACGAGGCACTGCGCCGACTGCTCGCCGAGACCGGTCTGCCCGAGCGCGGCATCGAGGTGGTCTTCGACGCGCCCACCCGGGACTTCGCGGCCCGGCGCAACGCGCCCACGGTCAGCGTCTTCCTGTACGCGCTCCGCGAGGACACCGGCCGCCGGCAGGCCGGCACCGTCGCGGAGCACGACGCCGACGGCGTGGTGACCGGCCACCGCCCCGCACCCCGCTGGTTCGAGCTGGCCTACCTGGTCACCGCCTGGACCAACCGGCCGCAGGACGAGCACCGGCTGCTGGCCGAGGTGCTCCAGTGCCTGACCGCCACCGACACCCTGCCCGCCCGGCTGCTCACCGGTACGCTCGCCGAGCTCGGGCTGACGGTCGGTATGGACATCGCGGGGCGCGACAGCGGCCTGCCCTCGGTGTCCGACGTCTGGTCCTCGCTCGGCGGCGAGCTGCGGCCCTCCGTCGACCTGCGGGTGCTCGCCCCGCTGCCCGGTGTCCGCACCCCGGCCGGGCCGCCCGTCACCGACGGCCTGGTGCTGCGCGCCGGCGACACCACCCCGGCCGGCCCGCCGCCCGCCGACGCCCCGGGTCGCCGGCTGCGCTACGAGGGTGCCTCCGACCCCGGTGCGGACGGCTTCGCCGCGCCCCGGGAGCGCGGGCTGCCGCCCGGCCGCCGACCGCGGGGCAGGGCACGATGACCGTCGACCTCGAACCGCCGGCGAGCGCCGCCCCGCCCGGCCCGGGCCACGACGACCGGCCCGGCCCGGGCCACGACCACCTCTGGGAGCGGCTGCAACGGGTCGAACGGAGGGTCCGCGCCGCGGTGCGCCAACGCCGTGCCGACGACCCGGACCCGGACGACCCGTACCGCGGCCAGTACCTCGGCCCGGAGGCGGTCGAGCGCATCCTGGCGGCCTCCGCCACCGTGCACCGCGCCACCGCCGACCCGGGCGACGGGCCGCCGCCGCCCGGCTCCCGGCTCGGGCGGCTCGCCGCCGCCTTCGGGCTGCTCCCGGTCGACCTCGACCTGCTGCTGGTGGCACTCGCCCCGGACCTCGACGCCCGCTTCGAACAGCTCTACGGCTACCTCAACGACGACCTGACCCGCCGTCGGGCCACCATCGGCCTCGCCCTCGACCTGTGCGGGCTGCCCGCGGCCGGCGCCGGCCGCTTCCGCTTCTCCACCCGGGCCCCACTGATCGCCGGCGGCCTGCTGGAGATCACCGAGCCGGACCGTCCGCTGCTCTCCAGGACCCTGCGCGTCCCGGACCGGGTGACGGCCCACCTGCTCGGCGACGACGAGCCCGACGGCGCGCTCGCGGGCCTCGCCCACCGCGCCGCGAAGCCCGACGGCCCGACCGCCGCGAAGTCCGACGGCCCGACCGCCGCGAAGCCCGACCCGGCAACCGCCGAGCAGCCCGCCGAGCGGCTGCGCGCCCTGGCCGCGGACGGCGGCTTCGTCCACCTGCTGGACCGCGGCGGGCACGCCGGCCCGCTCGCGGCGGCCGCCCTCGCCGCCGCCGGCCCACCGCCCCTGATGGTCGACGCCGCCGCGTTCGCCGCCCGACCGCCGGAGGCCACCGTCCGGGTGCTCGCCCGCGAGGCACGGCTGGGCGGGGCCGGAGTGGTGCTCGGACCGCTGGACCGGCTGGAACCCGAACGGCCCGAGCGGGCCGCGCTGCTGCGCGAGCTCTGCGCGGAACTCGACGGCGTCCCGCTGCTCCTGCACGGCTCCCAGGTCTGGGACCCGACCTGGGCGGCGCGCAGCCCGGTGGTGGTCACCGTCCCGCCGCCGGACGCCCGGGTCAGGGCCGGGCAGTGGGCCGACGCCCTGGGCGCGGAGCTGGACGAGGAGCTCACCGAGACCGTCGCCGCCTACCGGCTGGACGGGGAGCAGCTCGCCCGCGCCGCCTCGGTCGCGGCCCGGACGGCGGCCGCCGAGCGCCGCCCGGTGCGGCCCGAGGACCTGCGCACGGCGGTGCGGGCGCAGAACGCCGCCGGCCTGGCCCGGCTGGCCCGCCGGATCGAGCCCGGGGTCGGCTGGCCCGACCTCGTCCTGCCCGCCCCCACCGCGGGCCGACTGCGCGAACTCGTGCTGCGCGCCCGGCACCGCGAGCAGGTCCTCGGCGGCTGGCGGATGCGCCCGGGCGGTGGCCGGGGCAACGGCGTGATCGCCCTGTTCGCCGGCGAGTCCGGTACCGGCAAGACGATGTCGGCCGAGGTGGTCGCCGCCGAACTCGGCATGGAGCTGTACGTGGTGGACCTCTCCACCGTGGTCGACAAGTACATCGGCGAGACCGAGAAGAACCTGGAACGGATCTTCACCGAGGCCGCGCAGGTGAACGGCGTCCTGCTGTTCGACGAGGCGGACGCGCTGTTCGGCAAGCGCTCCGAGGTCAAGGACTCCCGCGACCGGCACGCCAACGTGGAGACGGCCTACCTGCTCCAGCGGATGGAGTCCTTCGACGGGATCGCGGTGCTGACGTCCAACCTGCGGGCCAACCTGGACGAGGCGTTCACCCGGCGGCTGGACGTCATCGCGGAGTTCCCGCTGCCGGACGAGGCGCAGCGGCGCCTGCTCTGGGACCGCTGCCTGGGGCCGCTGGTGCCCCGCGGCGACGACCTCGACCTGGACTTCTGCGCCCGGAACTTCGAACTCACCGGCGGCTCGATCCGGGCCTGCGCGGTCTCCGCGGCCTACCTGGCCGCCGGGACGGGCGCCCCGCTGGGTATGGCGCAGCTGGTCTCCGCGGTGGTCGGCGAGTACCGCAAACTCGGCCGGCTGGTGCTGGCGAGCGAGTTCGGGCCGTGGCTGGGAGTGCTCGGGGACACCGGGCACGGCTGACCGGCCGGCTGCCCGCCCCACCGCCCCACCGGCGGGGCCCGTCGGGCCGGTCGCGCCGGGCCCGGCCCGACGGGCCGCCGGGGAGAACGGGGCAGCTGGGGAGCCTGAGAGGACGTCGGACGGTGTCCGCCGGGGGCAGCGGTTCCTGCCCCCGGTCCGGGACCGGCGGACATGTTTCCCGAGGTGCCCGGGCAGCAGACTCGGGGGCGAATGACCGGCGAGTAATGCATGGCCAGCCGAAGGAGCGCGTATATGCCGTCGTACCTCACCCCGGGTGTGTACGTGGAGGAGGTCCAGTCCGGTGCCCGGCCGATCGAGGGCGTCGGCACGGCCGTCGCCGCCTTCGTCGGCTTCGCCGAGACCGGGCCCTTCCACGAGCCCACGCTGGTGACCAACTGGGACCAGTACGTGCAGCGGTTCGGTGGCTTCACCGAAGGCACCTACCTGGCGCACTCGGTGTACGGCTTCTTCGCCAACGGCGGCGGCTCCGCCTACGTCGTGCGGGTCGGCGACCCGGCCCGGCAGACGCCCGGCGCGGCCCCCGCCGTCACCGCGGCCCCGCCCGTCGAGATCGCCGGGTTCCTGTTCTCCGCCCGGCCCGGCGCGGGCGCCGAGGTGTCCGTCGAGGTCGCCGACCTGGAGGGGGAGAACGTCCCCGAGGACCGCTTCCGGCTGGTGGTGCGCCGGGGCGCCGAGGTCGCCGAGACGTACGACGTCTCGACCCGCAAGAGCACCAAGGGCTACGTCCTCACCCAGCTGCGCGAGTCCAAGCTGGTCGCCGTCGCCGAGAAGCCCGGCACCGCGCCGAGCCGCCCCGAGCGGCGCACCCACGCCCTCGCGCCCGCGGCCGCGCCGGCCGCCGCCCCGGTGGGCCGCCTCGACCCGGCCGAGTACGTCGGCGACGCCGCCGCCCGGACCGGCTTCGGCGGCCTGGAGGCGATCGACGAGATCACCATGGTCGCGGTGCCCGACCTGATGAGCGCCTACCAGCGCGGCGACCTCGACGACGAGGGCCTGCGCACCGTCCAGCTGGCCGTGATGTCGCACTGCGAGCAGATGGGCGACCGGATCGCCGTCCTGGACCCGCCGCCCGGCCTCAACGCCCAGCGGATGCGCACCTGGCGCAACGAGGAGGCGGGCTTCGACTCCCGCTACGCCGCGCTCTACTACCCGTGGATCAAGGTGTTCGACCCGGCGAGCGGCCGCAACGTGCTGGTCCCGCCGAGCGGTCACGTCGCCGGGGTGTGGGCGCGCAGCGACGCCGAGCGCGGCGTGCACAAGGCGCCCGCCAACGAGGTCATCCGCGGCGCGGTGGACCTGGAACTACGCCTCAGCAAGGGCGAGCAGGACCTGCTGAACCCGATCGGCGTCAACTGCGTACGGGCGTTCCCCGGCCGCGGCATCCGGATCTGGGGCGCGCGCACCCTGTCCTCCGACCCGGCGTGGCGCTACCTGAACGTGCGGCGGCTCTTCAACTACCTGGAGGAGTCCATCCTCCTCGGGACCCAGTGGGTCGTCTTCGAGCCCAACGACGACCGGCTGTGGTCCAGCATCCGCCGGAACATCACCGCGTTCCTCACCGAGGAGTGGCGACGCGGGGCCCTGTTCGGCCAGACCGCGGCCGAGGCCTTCTACGTCAAGTGCGACCGCGACAACAACCCGCCGGAGTCCATCGACCTCGGCCAGGTGATCTGCGAGATCGGCGTCTCCCCGGTGAAGCCCGCGGAGTTCGTGGTGTTCCGGCTGTCCCAGTTCTCCGACAGCACGAGCCTCGTCAACGAGTGACCGGCCCGGTCGGCACCACCCCTCGCCACCCCTCGCATCGGAAGGTGACAGAAACCCATGGCTGAAGGCGATCCGCTCTCCACACACATATTCGGCGTCCAACTCGGCGGCTACAACGTCGAGTCCGTCAAGGAGATCTCCAACCTGACGGTCGAACAGGACGTCGTCGAGTACAAGCAGGTGACCCAAGAGGGCAAACTGATCGTCCGCAAGCAGCCCGGCGCCCGGCTCCCCGGTGAGGTGACCATCACCCGGGGTCTGGACAAGAGCGGCGCGTTCACGGAGTGGATCAAGGAGACCCTGAACAACGGGGCGATCAACACCGCGCGGCAGAACCTCACCATCGAGGTCAAGGACACCACCGGTGCCACCCTGCGGCGCATCCAGCTCACCAACGCCTGGGCGAGCCGCTGGGAGGGCCCGACCCTCAGCGCCGGCGAGTCCAGCCCCGCGACCGAGACCGTGACCATCGTGTTCGAGGAGATCTCGGTCGAGTGAGGCGCAAGATCGGCCTGGACGAGCTGCTGGAAGGGGCCGCGGCCCCGCAGCACGCCGCACCCCAGCAGCAGGCCCCGGCGGCAGCGGCGGCGGCGCAGCCCCGGGGGCGGGCGCCGCACACCGAGTTCGAGTTCGAGCTGCCGCTGGGCTACGTCGACGACGACGGCACCGTGCACCGGCACGGTGCCATGCGCCTGGCGACCGCCCGCGACGAACTGATGCCGCAGATCGACCTGCGGGTCAAGGAGAACCCGGCGTACCTCAGCGTGGTGCTGCTCAGCCACGTGATCACCCGGCTGGGCGACATCGGCGACGTGCACACCGGGATCGTCGAGCGGATGTACGCCACCGACGTGGCCTTCCTCCAGGACCTCTACCAGAGGATCAACAGCGAGGGCCACACGCGTGCCGCGGTGACCTGTCCGCACTGTGACGGCGCCTTCGAGGTCGACCTCGCCGGTGGGCGCCTGGGGGAATCGTGACGTACGCGCCTGCTCGGCTGTACGAGGAGATCGCGTACATCGCGTACCACTTCCACTGGCAGCGGGAGGACATCCTCGACCTGACCCACCGCGAACGCGGGCAGTGGGTCAGGGAGATCGCCCGGCTCAACACCCGCATCAGCGAAGGCGGGTGAGCCGGGTGGGGCTTCGGGACTGGATGGGCCGCCGCAGGGGCGGCGGTGCCGCCGTCGACGGCAGCGCGGTCGACGGCTCCGGCGGCAGCGCTGCCGGTGCTGCCGCGGGCGGGTCCGACGGCGGTTCGTCCGGCCGCTCGGCCGGCATCCCGGCCGACGGTACGGGCACGGCCGTCCAGCGGCGACCGGCGGCCGGGGACGGGGGCTGGCGCGCGGTCGCGCCGCTGGCCCCGACCCTGGCCGGGCCGGCCCGCGGCGTCAGCGACGGCCTGGCGTTCCGGTCCCGGCTCACCTCCTGGCAGGACCCCTCGCTCTGCGGACCGCTCGGCCACGCCGTCCTGCCGACCGCCCCCGCCGGCATCCTGCGGGCGGTGGCACGGCCGGGCTCCCCGGCACCCGTTCGCGCGGGCGGGGACGAGCTGGTGGTTCCGGTCCTCCCCCGGGAAGCCGGGGCGGAAGCGCCGGTGGGGGAGGGGCAGCCGGGCTCGTCCCGGCCGGGGCCTCCGGTCCAGCGGTCGGTTCGGCTGCGGCGGCTCCCGGTGCGCCCCGGGCCGCGCCCGGCGCGCACGGGCGGCGCCGAGCGGCGGCCGGTGGCGGCGGCCGGGGCCGACGGCGGCGCGCCGAGGCCCGCCACGGCGGCACCCGGCCCGGCGGCGTCCGCTGCGCCCGATGTTCCCGTTGTTCCCGCGCCCGGTGGGCCGAAGTCCACCGTGGCGAGGGAGAGTTCACCGAAGTCCGCTGCGCCGCGGGCCGCTTCCGGGACGCCCGTTGCCGAGGCACCCGCCGCCGGGACTCCCGGCCCGGCGGTGCCGAGGGCGGCGTCGACTCCTGGCGGGGCTGGGCCCGAGCCGGGCACCGCCTCCCCGCGTCCGAACGTCCCCGCCGTCCGGGCCGACCGTCCGGTGCGTCCGCGTGCCGTCGGTGCCCCGCTGGTCGTGGCGAGGCGCCCGAGGGCGCTGTCCGCGCGCCCGGTGGCAGCCGTCCCGGGAACGGGCAAGGCGCCGAACACCGCCACCGGGCCGATGGTCCGGGGCACCGACGCGCCGACGCCCGTGGCTCCGGTGTCCGTGGCTCCGGCGTCCGAGGCTCCGGCGTCCGCCGCGACGGCGACGCCGGAAGCCTCCGACGCCACCCACCGCCCGTCCGCGACCTCCACCGCCGCCGCGCCCGCCACCGCCGCGCCCGCGAGCAGCGGGGGGACCGAAGGGACGGTCCAGCGTTCCGTCGCGCCCGGTCCCGCGGCCGCGGCACCCGCCCGCCCGGTCCTCGGCGCGCCCCTGACCGCTCTGCCCGCGAGCGCCACGCCGCAGGCCGCCGGTGGCCCCCGGGCCACCGGTGCCGCCCCGTCGGCGCCGGCCATGCCCGTCGTCCCCGCCGACGCGGGGGCCGCCGCCGATGACGCCCGGCCCTCCGGCGGAGTGGGCCACGACACCACCGCCCCGGTCCGCCGCGCCCGTGCGGCCGGCGATCCGGGCGGCAGCCCGGCACCGACCCGGGTCGGGCGCGGGCCCGCCTCCGGCGCCCCCGTCCAGCGCGCGCGGTCCGCGCAGCCCGCACCGTCGGCCGCTGACCGTGCCGCGCCCGCCCGGTCGTCCGAACCGGCGCCCGCCCGGGTTCGCGGGCCGCTGGACGACGTGCCCGTACAGCGCTCGGCGTCCGAGGCCGGTACGCCCGCCGCGACCTCGTCGCCGACCCCGGACCGTGCTTCGTCGGCCCGGTCCGGTCCGACGCCCGCTCAGGTGAGCGGGCCCGTCGAGGACGTGACCGTACAGCGGGCGCCCTCCGGGCCCGTCGGCCCGCCGACGCCGGCCCGGCCCGACCCGTCTCCTGCCCGTACGCGCGGCGGCCTGGGCGCGCCGCTCGACGCGCTGCCGCCGACGGCGGCCGTGCCCGGGGGCACCGCCCCGCTGCTCGGCGGGCGCGGACCGGTCCAGCGGATCGCGGCCCCGGCGACGGACGGCGCCGTGCCTTCCGTCACCCCGCCGCCGGCCGGCGCGGGGCTGCCCGTGCAGCGGGCAGCCGGGCACCCGGGCGACGGCCCGTCGGGGGCGGTGTCCCCGATCCGGGGCGGCCAGGACGGGCGCTCGGCGGGTCCGACCGCCGCGACCGCCCCGCCCACCCCGTCCGCCCCGTCCGCCGGTGGCAGCAGTGCCCGCCCGGGTGCGGAACGCCGCAGGCGTGGGCCGGCCGCCGGACGGCCCCTGTCCTCCGCAGCCCCGCAGGGGACGGCGGGTGGCCCCGCCGCAGCGCCGTCCGGCAGCGACAGCAGTGGCAGCGGCGGCCCCGAGCGGACGCCGGGGGCCGTCGGCCGCCCGGCCGGTCCCCGGCCGCGCCCGTCGAGCGCCCCGCCCGGGCACGGCACCGGGCCGGTGCCCGTCGTGACGGTTCCCGCCCGTCCGGTCCTGGGCGGCCTGGGCGTGCAGCGGGCCGTCCAACGCACCGGCACACGGCGCGGGTTGCTCGGCGACCGCCGGATGACGGTCTCCCTCGCCACCCCGCCGGCACCGTCCGTGCCCGCCGCTGCCGCCTCGGCCGGCGCCCGCCCGGCGTCGACGCCGCCCGTGGTCCGGGCCGCCTGGCCCAACGCGCTCGCGTCCCAGCCGGACAGCGCGCCGTCGGCGGCGGCCACCGCTCCGCGGCGTGCACTCTCACCGGACCGGCGCTCGCCGGGTGCCCGGGGCGGCGGACCGGCGGCCGGGAGTTCGGCAGTCGGCAGTTCGGCGTCCGGGGGTTCCGCCGCGTGGACGGGCGCGGGGCAGCTCCCCGCCCCGGGGACGGCCGCGCCGCGCGGGGTCGTGGCCGCCGTGCAGCGTGCCTTCTCGCGCCGGTCGCCGGACCGGGTCGCCCGCCCGTCGGTGACAGGGGGTCCGCCGGTGTCCGGCGGCACCGCCCCGACCGCGGCCGCACCCGCGTACCCGTCGCCGGTGTCGTCCGGTCTGCTGCCCGGTGCGGCAGCCCCGGGAACCGGTGCCCCGGCACTGCCCCGGCCCGGCGCCACGAGCCCCGGTCGCCCGGCTCCGCGCGGGGCCGCCACGCCGACCTCCGCCGCGCGCCCGCCGGTCGTCCGGCTCCGGCCCGTGACGGCCCCGGGTGCCCCGGGCGCCCCGGTGTCGCAGGCCGCCCCGTCGATCCAGCGTCTCCCCGCGCCCTCCCGGCCCCCGCGGCCCGCCCCGGCGCAGCCGCCCACCCTCGCGTCCTCGCCGGGCCCGGGCCCGGGCCCGGGCTGGTCGGTGGGTCCACAGCCCGCCACGTCGACCGCCGCCTCGCCCGTGCCCGTCGTCTCGTGGTCCCTGCCGGCCGGGTCCCGCCCGGGCGCGCGGCCCGCGTCCTCCGGACCGTCCGCGCCCGGTACCGCACAGGTGCTGCAACGGGTGGCCGAGCAGGCGGGCCTGACCGGCATCCCGCTGACCGCCGTGCCCGCGCGCACCCCCACCACCGTCCAGCGCGCCGCGGAGCCCACCGCGAAGGCCCCCGGCGGCCCGGCCGCCGGGTCGCCCGCGGCCCCGCACGCCGCGGCGCACGCCGACCCCGCCGACCTCGACGAACTGGCCCGGCGGCTGGTCGAACCGGTCGGCCGGCTGCTGCGCACCGAGGTGCGCAGGGGCCGGGAGCGCAGCGGCAAACCGTACGACATGCGCCGCTGAGCCCGGGCCGGCCCGCGGACCGCCACGCCACCTGGCACGGCGCGGGCGAACGGGAACGGCCGACAGCCGGCCGCGGCAGCGACATGACCGGAAGCACGGAGCAGGAGCAGAAGCGATGACCGACAACATCTTCGCGTCCAGTGTGTTCTTCAGCCTGACCATCGGCGGCAACGACCTGGGCGAGTTCACCACCTGCTCGGGGCTCGGCGCCCAGGTCGAGATCGAGCAGTACGCCGAGGGCGGCAACAACGGCTTCGCCTGGCAGCTGCCGGGCCGGATCACCTGGTCGAACATCACGCTGACCCGCGCGGTCACCGCGGACACCACCAAGATCGCCCGCTGGCTGTCCGAGATCGTCCGCAAGGTCGAGCCGAAGGACGGCGAGATCGTGGCGCTGCGGCCGGACCTGAGCCGGATCGTCGGCTGGCAGGTGCTCGGGATCGTCCCGGTGCGCTGGGAGGGGCCGTCCTTCGACCCCGCCAACTCCCAGGCGGCGATGGAGACCCTGGAGATCGCCCACGCGGGCCTGCGCCCCTCCTGACCCCCGCCGCCGAAACGCCCGGCCCCCGAAACGCCCCACCCACGAACGCCCCGCCAGCCCGATCCACGGAAGGAGCACCAGGATGTCCTCAGCGGTCCCCGCCAGCGTCACCCGGGCCCAACTGACCATCATGGAGCCACCGGCCACGGTCGGCGCCCAGCCCGGCGGCACGCTCGCCCAGCTCCGGCTCCAGTTCAACCCGGCGACCCTGCGGCTCAGCAAGACCACCGAGTGGCGGCGCACCCCGTCCCGGATGGCCGGCGAGTCCGCGCTGCCCGAGTTCGTCGGCAGCGGCCCGCGCTCGCTCTCCCTCGACGTGTTCCTGGACTCCACCGCGACCCACGACAACTCGGTGGAACGGGCGGTGGAGCAGCTGATGACGGCGTGCGTGCCCACCCCGACCAGCCTGGCGCGCAAGACGCCGGCCAGCCCGTGGATCCGGCTGGACTGGGGCACCCTGAAGACCACCTCGTTCAACGGGGTGCTGACCGGCCTGTCGGTCACCTACTCGCTCTTCGACGTCGACGGGAAGCCGCTGCGCGCGGTCTGCTCCCTCACCATCGACGAGGCCAGCGTCGACCCGGCCGGCCAGAACCCGACCTCCGGCTCGCCGGAGGCCCGCAGCACCCACCGGGTGATCGCCGGCGACAGCCTCCCGATGCTCGCCTGGCGCGCGTACGGGGACGCCACCGCCTGGCGCACCATCGCGGAGGCCAACGACATCGACGACCCGATGGCCCTGGTCCCCGGCGAGGACCTGATCGTGCCGGGCATCGAGGAACTCACCCAGAGCGGATCCACCGGAGGCGGACGGCCGTGACCACTCCCGAGGCCCGCGGCGGGCGCCCCTTCGCCGCCGATCCCGTCGTCGAGGCGCCGGGGCCGCTGCCGCCGATCTGGGCGACCCAGCTGGTCTCCTGCGACATCGAGGAGAGCGTCGGCCTGCCCGACACCGCCGTGCTGTCCTTCCGCGACGCCGACCACACCTTCCTCTCCGCCACCGGGATCACCATCGGCACCCCGCTGAAGGTGTCCGTGGTCACCGTGCAGGGCAACACCCGGGCGCGGCTGTTCACCGGCGAGGTGACGGCGCTGGAGCTGGAGGTGGACACCACCGGCTCGTACACCGTGGTGCGGGCCTCGGCGGTCACCCACCGGCTGATGCGCGGGCGCCGGGTGAAGGCCTTCCGCAACATGACGACCGCCGACATCGTCCGCCAGGTCGCCTCCGGCGCGGGCCTGACCTGCGGGAAGGTCGACTCCTTCCCGGTCGTCCACCAGCAGCTCTCCCAGGCGAACGTCCCGGACTGGGAGTTCCTCCAGTTCCTGGCGCAGGAGAGCGGCGCCCAGGTGCGGGTGGACGACGACGGGAAGCTGGAGTTCGTCCGGCCCGACCCGGCCTCCGGCGCACCGGCTCCCTCCACCCCCGCGCCGCAGAACCCGCTGGTGCTGGAGTACGGCCGCAACCTGCTGGAACTGCGCGGCGTGCTGACCGGCGCCGGGGGAGCGGACACCGTCGAGGCGCGCGGCTGGAACGTCACCACCAAGAGCGCCCTGGTCGCCACCGAGCCCGCGGTGACCTCCCAGGCCGTGCAGCCGGGGATGAGCCCCTCGGTGGTCGCCTCCGCCTTCCCCGGCCAGGCCCGGCTGACCGTCGCGGACACCCCGTACCGCACCCAGGCGGAGACCGCCTCGGTGGCCCGCTCGCTGGCCGCCTCGGTCGCGGCCGGCTTCGGCGAGCTGGAGGTGGTCGCCGAGGGCAACCCTCGGCTGCGGGCGGGCACCGCCGTCGCGCTGGGCAACGTCGGCGCCGCCTTCTCCGGCCGCTACACCGCCACGGGGGTGCGCCACCTGATCGAACCGTTCCGCGGCTACCGCACCACGGTCGTGGTCAGCGCCGCCCCCGACCGCTCGCTGGCCGGCCTGACCAGCGGCGGCAACGCGCCGCCGCGCGGGCCGCGGATGCCCGGCCTGGCCGTCGCCGTGGTGACCGACGTCCGCGAGCCGGGCGGCGGGCAGCGCGGCTGGGTGAAGCTCAAGTTCCCCTGGCTGGACGACACCTACGTCTCCGACTGGGTGCGCACCGTGCAGTGGGGCGGGGCCGGGGGCGGCGGCGTGGTCAGCCCCGAGGTCAACGACGAGGTGCTGGTCGGCTTCGAGCAGGGCGACCTGGACAGCCCGTACGTGCTCGGCGGGCTCTACAACGGCGTGGACCGGCCCTCCCCGCACGACGTGCCCCTCGTCGACGGGGCCTCCGGCAAGGTCAACCGCCGCTCCGTGGTGTCCCGTTCGGGCCACCGGATGGAGCTGCTGGACGTGCCCGGCGGCAAGTCCGGCGTCCACCTGGCGAGCGGGGACGGGAAGTTGGAGGTCAGCCTGGACCAGCAGCGCGGCGAGATCGTGCTGACCGTCCACGGCCCCGGCGGCGGGGCGGGCAGCACGGTGCGGCTGAACTCCTCCGGCATCACCCTGGACGCGGGCACCGGCGCGGTGAACGTGCGCGGCGGATCGGTCACCGTCCGGGGCACGACCTCGGTCAGCGTGGACGGCGGCGCCGAGGCGGTGCTCAAGGCGGCCCTCATCAGAATCAACTGACGTGACGTCAATGTGCAATGGCAGTATGACGAGTGCCCGCGACACAGCACGGCACCATCCGAAACGGAGACCGCAGATGCCCCCCGCAGCCCGGACCGGCGACATGACCGATCACGGCGGCGCCCTCACCACCCCGCCGCCGGGGGCCGCCCTCAAGGTGGCGACCGTGCTGATCGGCGGCCGCCCCGCCGCCGTGGTCGGCACCGTGCACGCCTGCGTCGTCCCCCCGCACCTGGCCCTGGGCCCCGGCGACGTGGTGCTGCCCTCCCCGGGTGCGCTGACCCGCGGCATGGTGCTGATCGGCGGCCTGCCCGCGGCCCGGATGGGCGACAAGACGACCTGCGGCGCCACCATCACCATCGGTGCCCTCAACGTGCTGATCGGGGGCTGAGCATGAGCGAGCGAAGCGAGGGGGGCGGCGCATGAGCGGCAGCTTCATAGGCCGCGGCTGGGCCTATCCGCTGCGGGTGAACGCCACCGGTGGCATCGCCATGGTGGAGCGGGACCGCGAGCTCGCGGAGGCGATCCGGCTGATCCTCGGCACCGCCCCCGGCGAGCGGCCGATGCGCCCCGAGTTCGGCTGCGGCATCCACGAGTACGTCTTCGCCCCTGGCGACAGCACCACCGCCGGGCGGATCGCCCGCGAGGTGCGCATCGCGCTGGAGCGCTGGGAGCCGAGGATCGAGGTCGACGACGTGGTGATCGCCTTCGACAGCGTCGAGGAGGGCACGCTCTACATCGACGTCCACTACACCGTGCGGGCCACCAACGACCGCCGCAACCTGGTCTTCCCCTTCTACACCATCCCGGAGCACCCGGAGGCCGAGCCGTCGGCCGCGACGAACGGGGGTTCCCGCTGATGGCCCTGCCCTCCCCGAACCTGGACGACCGCCGCTTCCAGCAGCTCGTCGACGAGGCCAAGCGCTACGTCCAGCAGCGCGCCCCGGAGTGGACCGACCACAACGTCTCCGACCCGGGCGTCACCCTGATCGAGACCTTCGCCTATCTGGTGGACCAGCTGCTCTACCGGCTGAACCGGGTGCCGGAGAAGAACTACGCGGCCTTCCTCGACCTGCTCGGCATCCGGCTGTTCCCGCCCGCCGCGGCCCGGGCCGAGGTCGACTTCTGGCTGTCCGCCCCGCAGGCCGAGACGGTCCTGCTGCGCGCCGGCACCGAGGTCTCCACCCTGCGGACCGAGACCGACGAGGCGGTGGTCTTCTCCACCGCCGAGGACCTGCCGATCGTCCCCAGCTCGCTGGAGCGGCTGGTCACCGTCTCCGCCTCCGGCGAGCAGTCCGACGGCACGGCCCGGCTGGCCGACGGCGCGGACGTGCCCTGCTTCCAGCGCCGCCCGGTGGCCGGGGACGCCATGCTCTTCGCCCTGCCGGCCGTGGTGCCGCGCTGCATCCTGGTCGTCCGGCTGGACAGCCGGGTGGAGGGCGTCGGCGTCGACCCGCGCCAGCCGCCGCTGGCCTGGGAGGTCTGGGACGGCGCGCGCTGGATCCCCTGCGAGACCGGCGAGGACACCACCGGCGGCCTCAACCGGCCCGGCGAGGTGGTCGTCTTCGTGCCCGCCGGCCACACCGCCTCGGTGATCGCCGGCCGCCGGGCCGGCTGGCTGCGCTGCCGGGTCACCGAGCCGCGGCAGGGCCAGCCGTTCTACTCCGAGTCGCCCACCATCCGGCGGGCCGAGGTGTTCACGGTCGGCGGCACCGCCACCGCCGTCCACGCCCAGACCGTCACCGACGCGCCGCTCGGCGCCTCGGAGGGCGTCGCGGGCCAGCGCTTCCGGCTCGCCCGGCCGCCGGTGCTGCTCGACGGCGAGCCCCCGGTGGTCGAGGTCGCCGCGGGCGAGGGCTGGGAGCGCTGGACGGTCGTCGAGCACTTCGGCGAGTCCTCGCCGGCCGACCGGCACGTGGTGCTGGACGCGACCACCGGCGAGTTCCTCTTCCCGCCCGCGGTCCGGGAGCCGGACGGCGGCCTGCGCGCCTTCGGCGCCGTCCCGCCCAAGGGGGCGCAGCTGCGCGTCCCCCGGTACCGCACCGGCGGCGGGATCGCGGGCAACGTCGCCCGGGGCACCGTCACCGTGCTGCGCAGCTCCGTCCCGTACATCGCCCGGGTGGACAACCGGGAGGCGGCGCGGGGCGGCGTCGACGGCGAGACCGTCGAGAACGCCAAGGCCCGCGCCCCGCACCAGCTGCGCCTGCAGGAACGCGCCGTCACCGCCGGGGACTTCGAGCTGATCGCCCGGCAGGCCGCGCCGTCCGCCGCCCGGATCAGCTGTGTGCCGGCCGCGGGAGGGGAGGCCGGCGCGGTCCGGGTGCTGGTCGTCCCCGACGCCGTCGCGGACGAGGGCGACCGGCTGCGCTTCGAGCAGCTGATCCCCGACGAGCAGGTGCTGGCCACCGTGGCGGCCGCCCTCGACGAGCGGCGCCTGATCGGCACCCGGCTGGTCGTCCAGCCGCCGTCCTACCAGGGCGTGACGGTCGTCGCCCGGCTCACCACCCGCTCCGCCGACCCCGAGCGGGTCCGCGAGGAGGTGCTCGCCGAGCTGTACCGGTACCTCAACCCGCTGCGCGGCGGAGCGAAGGGCACGGGCTGGCCGTTCGGCCGGTCGGTGCAGTACGGGGAGGTGTTCGCGGTGCTCCAGCGGGTGGCGGCCGTCACGGGCGTCGAGGAGCTGCGGCTGTTCCCGGCCGACCCGATCACCGGGCGCCGGGGCGCGCCCGCCGAGCGGGTCGAGGTCCCGGCGGACGCCCTGGTCTTCTCCCACCAGCACCAGGTCGTGGTCAGCGCGGCCGCCGAGGACGGGCTGTCATGACCAGAGCCGCGGTCCCCGGACTGCCCAGCCCCTACCCGATCGGCCGGCTGCTGCCCGCGATGTACGCCGACGACGACTTCGCCCAGCGGTTCACGGCCGGCCTGGACACCGTCCTCGCCCCGGTCTTCGCGACCCTGGACAACCTGCCCGCCTACTTCCAACCCGGCCTCGCACCCGCCGACTTCCTCGACTGGCTGGCCTCCTGGGTCGCCGTCGAGGTGGACCCGTCCTGGCCGGTGGAGACACGCCGGGCGGTGGTCCGGCGCGCGGTGGAACTGCACCGCTGGCGCGGCACCCGGCGCGGCCTCACCGAACGGCTGCGGCTGGTGCTCGGCGCCGGAGCGGAGATCGTGGACGGCGGCGGCGCCTCCTGGTCCACCGACCCGGCCGCCGGGCTGCCGCCCGCACCGGGCGGCGACGTACTGGTCCGGGCCTGGCCGTTGCGCGGAACCGGACTGGACGAGGACCAGGTGCGGGCCGTCGTGAGGGCGGGCCTGCCGGTCCATCTGACCTGCCGGGTGGAGATCCTGCCCGGCCCACCCGGGCGAGCGGAGGGCTGACGGATGCCGGTGTGCCCCGAATGCGGGACGGCCAACGGCGAGGGTGACGACTTCTGCGGCAACTGCGGTGCCTACCTGGGCTGGTCGCGCACCGCTGCCGCCGCCCCGGCGGCGACGGTCGCGCCCGTGGCGGGGCCGGTGGCGGCGCCCGCCCAGGCCGCCCCCGAGCCGACGCCCGCGCCCGCGCCCGCGCCTGCGCCCGCGCCGACGCCCGCGCCCGCCGAATCGACGCGGCGGAGCACCTTGCGCCGCATCGCGCGCCCCAAGCCGGAGGCCAAGCCCGAAGCCGAACCGGAAGCCAAGCCGGAAACCAAGCCGGCGCAGGCCGAGGAGGCGGCCAAGCCCGGACCCGAGCCGACCGCCGAGCCCGGGGTACGGTCCGCGACCACGGCTGAGGCGAAGCCCGAGACCGAGCCGGCGGCCGAACCGGCGGCCAAGGCGGAGCAACCGCCCGCCGAGCCCCAGGCCCCGCCCGCCGCCGAGCCCTCGCGCCCGAACCCCGCCCCCGTCCGACCGGCTCCCGCCCGGCCCCCCGTCTCCGCACCGAAGGCCTCCGCACCGAAGGCCTCCGCGCAGGCCGACCCGGTGGCCGTCCAGCCGGCCAAGCCCGTCGCGCCCCGCCCCGTCACCCGCCAGGCCGAGGCCGTCGAGACCCAGGACGGCCCGCCCTGCCCCCGGTGCGGCACGCCCAACCTGCCGGAGCGGAAGTTCTGCCGCCGCTGCGCCGCCCCGCTGACCCCCACCGCGGCCGCCCCCGAGCTGCCCTGGTGGCGTACCCGCTGGCCGTTCCGGCGCCGGGTGCGGGTCGGCGGCTCGGGCAACGCGCTGCGCCGCACCATCGCGCTGCTCGCGCTCGTCGCCGTGGTCGTCGCCGGGATCCTGCTCTACCCGGCGGGGAAGGTCGCGTTCCAGGACGTGCTGGACAAGATCCGCAAGACCGCGCCGATCGCCCCCGCCGGCACCGTGGCGAGCGCCGCCGTCGAGGGGCATCCGGCCACCGCCGCCGACGACGGCCTCACCAACACCTACTGGGGCGCACCCGCGATCGGGGACTCCGTCACCTTCTCGTTCCGCACCCCGTTCCGGCTGGTGGACCTGATCGTCCACACCGGCGACTCGGTGGACCCGGAACACTTCCGGCAGCAGGCCCGCCCCGTCGTCCTCACCCTGGAGGTCACGGAGAAGGGCGGCAAGGTGCACACCCAGCAGGTCTCGCTCAACGACCAGCCCGGCCCGCAGACCGTGCAGACCGGGATCAGCGACGTCACCCAGGTGAAGCTCACCGTTCGGGAGGCCGCCGGCACCGGCCCCGGCCGCGCCATCGCGCTCGCGGAGGTGGAGTTCTTCAAACGCGCCTGACCGCGCCGCCGCCACGGGAGGAAGCGATGGTCTACCGGATCCACTTCACGGCCGAGGACCTGGCCAGGACCCGGCTCTCGGATCCGATGCCGTTCTCCGAACTGTTCGCCGCGGCAAGGGCCTTGCAGGGCCGGGGCCTCGCGGCGCGGCTGGATCCGTGGCGGCGGCGAGTCCTGGCCGGGCTGCCCGGGCGGGCCCGCATGGCGCTGTCCCTGGTGCCGGCGGACGGCTGGGCCCCGACCTTCCTCATGCCCGCGGTGGCCGCCGACCCGGCGCAGCTGCTGGAGCGGGTCCGGGCCACCCCGGGCGGCCTCGTCGGGGCGGAGCTGGCCGCGATCGCCGAGCACCAGCCCGTCCCGGGGTGGGCCCGGCACCTGGCGGACGACGGGGCGCTGCGCGGGGAACTCGCCGACAGCCTCGGCCTCCTCTACGAGCACCTGGTCGGCCGCCACTGGCCGCAGCTCCTCGACCGCCACGCCGCGGACCGGGCGGTCCGGGTGCGTCAGTTCCTCGGTGGCGGCGTCGAGTCCCTGCTGGCCGGGGCCTGCCCCCGGTGGATGCGATGGAACCCGCCGGTGCTGGAGGTCCGCAGCCCGGTCGACCACGACCTGTACCTCCGCGGGCAGGGGATCCTGCTGGGCCCCTCGGTGTTCGCGACCCGGGTCACGGTCAGCGACGACACCCACGGCCAGCCCCTGCCCGTGGTCACCTACCCGGTCGACGACAGCCGGCCCGCGGACTGGTCGGTCCTCCTCGGACCCGACCGGCTGCCGGCCGGATCGACGGTCGCCCTCTCCGCCCTGCTCGGGCACACCCGTGCCGCCGTCCTGGAGACGATCGCCGAACACCCCGGCTGCTCGACGAAGGAACTCGCCGCCCTCGCCGGGATCACCCCGTCCAGTGCCAGCGAACACGCCACCGTGCTCCGCGAGGCCAGGCTGATCGGCACCTCCCGGTACCGCAACGCCGTCCTGCACACCCCGACCGCCCTCGGCCTCGGCGTGCTCGGCGACACGCCCGATCCGTCCGCTTCCGGCCGGAGTCGGGTGGAGCGGCCCTGATTCGGACCAGCCCGAATCTCGTGGAGCGGCGGTCCGGCGGCCACGGAGACTGAGGACCGGGCGGCGCCGAAGCCGTCCGCACCACCGACGTCACCGTTCCCAGGAGGTCTCCCATGCGATTCGTCCACAAGGCCGGCATCGCCGTCGCGGCCGGTTTCGCCGCCGTCACCACGCTCCTCGCCCCGGTGGCGAACGCCCGACCGGCCGTCACCGCGGCACCGGCCGACTGCTACAAGGGCTACATCTGCGGCTACCTGTACCCCAACTACCAGCACCTGATGTTCCGGTTCAGCGACTGCGGCGTCCTCCAGGAGATCTCCGACGGCATGAACGGCGTCGGGTCCTGGTACAACAACCAGTCCACCGGTACCAAGGCGAAGATGTACGACAAGTACAAGTACCTCGTCTACACCACGCCCGGCGCCCCCTACGGCGACCCCAGCGCCAACTGGGCCCCGATCTGGTACGTCAAGGCCTGCTGACCCCGGCCGCCGCACCGGTCCGGCCGTCGGGCGCGCGCACCGACCCCGACGGCCGGCCCGCCCCCTCGCCGCCCTCCCGGGCCTCACCGCCGGTACCGGCCCCGGCCGTGTCCGCGACCCGGTCGGGATGCCACTCCACCAGCAGGATCGTGGCGTCGTCGCGCAGCCGGTGGTCCTGGTGGGTGACCAGGCCGTGGACCAGGTGGCGCAGCGCCTCCGGCGCGGGTTCCCCGCCGGCCATGTGCTGGACCAGGGTCTGGGCCAGGCGCTGTTCGCCGAAGAGTTCGCCGGCGGCGGAGCGGGCCTCGGTGACGCCGTCGGTGTGGACGAGCACCCGGTCGCCCGGCTGCAGCCGGGTCCGGTGGACGGGCAGCGCCTCGCGATCGAGGAAGAAGCCGAGCCCGAGCGGCAGTTCGGCGTGGCGGCACAGCGCGCCGGCCACCACGTGGCTGCCGCGGATGAGCAGCGGTGCCGGGTGACCGCAGTTCACCCACGTCAGGACGCCGGTGGCGGTGTCGAGTTCGGCGATCACGGCGGTGAGCAGCCGGTCCGGGATCCACTGCGCCAGTGTGCGGTCGATGGTCAGGGCGATGTCGGCCAGTCCGCCGCCGGCCCGCCGGGTGGAGCGGCAGGCCGCGAGCGCGACCGAACTGGCCCCGCCCGAGGCGAGGTCGTGGCCCATGGCGTCGAACACCGACAGGTGCAGGCGGCTACCGGTCATGGCGTGGTCGAAGGCGTCGCCGCCCACGTCGTAGGCGGGCTCCAGGACGGCGCTGGAGGTGACGTCCCGGCTGCCGATGGTGCGCGGCGGGAGGAAGGACCACAGCAGCTCGGCCTGGAGGCTCATCGGCTGCCGGCGGGTGATCTCGATGATGAAGTCGCTGTACGCGCTCTTCGAGACCACCAGCAGGGCGACCAGGGAAGCCAGGGTCTCGCAGCGCCCGGCCGTGCGGTCGTCCAGCCGGTCGGCGTCGATCCGCAGGACGCCGATCCGCTCGACCCCGTCGACCAGCGGGAACCAGCCCGTCGCGGGCGGCCCGGAGGACAACTGGGTCCGTTGCAGCCGGTACGCCCGCCCGCCCAGCGTGCCCTGGACGTCGATCCGGTCCCCGGGCGCCCCGGACCCGGGCCCGGCCCAGGCCTCCGGGTCGGGCAGCGCGACCAGGTACCGCTGCTGGACGTCGGCGAGGAAGATCCGCGCCCCGCTCGCGCCCAGCTCGCGGGCCGCGTCCCGGACCAGGCCGTACAGCTCCCGCGGGGCGCCCGCCCGGGATCGGTCCAGCACCCGGGCGAGCACCCCGCCCAGGTCCGCGCGGTCGTCGCTCATCACCCGGCACCTCCTGCCGCACCGGCGTCTACCCAGCCGCGGCCCGCCCACCCGGCCGGCGGGATCGGCCTGAGCCTCGTCGGCCTCCGGGCACGGGCCGCCGTCACGGCCCGTGGGGCGGTACGGCGTCCCGACGGTCGGTGTCGCCGCCCCTACACCCGTGGGCCACGGACACGCGATCTCGCCGTGTGCCCCGCGGAGTCGGTTCGGGGTAATGCCGGCGGGACGGCAGCGCCGGGCTCCGGGAGGTCCGGCCCCGCGTCGGGGCGGGGGACGGTCGTGTCGGCTCGGAGCAGTGCGGAGTGCAGCCGGCGCACGGCGCGTTCGGCGTCGGTGAGCTCGGCCGGGCTCGGCACGACGGCCCCGAAGGACTGGCTCCGGCCGGCGGGCAGCGCCCGCCACTGCAGGACCGGGCTCAGGACCACGCCGGCCCGGCCGAGGAACCAGGCCAACCGACCGTGGGTGCGCGCGATCCCGAGGGCGATGACGGCGAGGGCCTCGCGAAGGTGCTCCAGACGCTCGATGACCGGCATCCGCTCCTGTTCGTCGGCCGGCCCGATCGCCCCGGCGAGGTCGTCGGCGGTCTTCCGGGCCAGCGCCGCGTCCTGCGGGGTGAACTCCCAGAGCCCGCTGTGGACCTGCCGCTCGGCCTCCGCGGCGAGGAGCGTGGCCTGCTCCCACATTCCCGTGCCGGTGGATCGGGGCACGGGTGGGGGTGTCTGCTGCGCGGTCATGGTGTCCCTTCCGGTGGAATCCGTCCGGATGTCGAGGACACCCGGGTCCACGGTCGGTCACCGCGGAGCGTTCCCACAGCTTCGGGAGCGAAGTGCTCGGGGCGCGCAGCCGCCGGAACGAAACTCCGCCGTGCGAGGCATGGCTTCCCCCGATCCGGCAAGACGCCCTGGACGGTGGCCGACCGGCCCCGTTCCGCCGCGCAGGGAGGACCGAAGAGATGAGCACCGAGACGCGCACCGAGACACGCACCGCCGTACGGCAACGCCCGGGCCGGGGGAGTACACCGTGATGCGCGGACCTCGCGGCTGAGACGGGGTGCCGCCATGGCACTGCGCCATCCGTCGGAGCGAACCCGGTCGGGCAAGGGCCGGTTCGAACGGCTCGCGGAGGCCGCGTCGAACCTCACCAGCGCCCCGGCCTTCTACACCCTCTGCGTGCTGCTGGTCGTCGCCTTCTTCGCGGTCCATGCCGCCGGACTGTCCCTGACCTGGCAGATCCTGGTCG
Organism: Kitasatospora sp. NPDC002543; assembly: GCF_053594915.1. Lineage (NCBI taxonomy): Bacteria > Bacillati > Actinomycetota > Actinomycetes > Kitasatosporales > Streptomycetaceae > Kitasatospora > Kitasatospora sp. NPDC002543. The sequence goes on from NZ_JBSFWR010000013.1 coordinate 63,707, forward strand.
GGGACACCATGACCGCGCTCAACCTGCTGCTCCTGGCCCTGCTGAAGAACACCGAGCGCCGGGCCGAGCACGCCCTCCAGCGCAAGCTCGACGCCATCGCCACCGCGCTGCTGCGCCAGATCGACGGGAAGGATCCGTCGGAGGCCCGTGCCGAGCTCGAAACGGCGATCCGGATGGAGGAGGAGGTCTGAGCACACGCTCCCGGCGACCGGCCCGGGAGCGGCCGGGTTTCCGTCCCACGGGCGCGGCGCGTAGCGTCGGGCCCGGGCGCTCACCAGTGGGGCCGCCGACCGCGAACGGATGGTGATCATGGTCGAGTCGTTGTCCTTCGACAGTGCGAGTCTGGAGGCCACGGAGGACTTCCTGTCCACCGCGTACACACCGATGCGTATCGGCGGATCGGTGGAGGACGCCCGGGCGCGCATCAGCCGGCGGTCGGTCGGTGCGCTGAGCGTCGACCGGCTGTCGTTCGGCTACGACATGGCCTACAACGCCGACAGCCTCGGGCGGGTGTGCCTCGTCAGCCTGCACGCCGGTGCGCTCGCCGACCGGACCGCGGGCCACGAGACGGTCTTCGGACCCGGAGAGACCTTTCTGCTCGCCCCGCCCGACGCCCCGTACCAGGGGGAGGTCCGCGCGGCCCGCTACACCATCGTCATGTTCGACACCGCCCTGCTGGAAGCCGTCGCCCCCGCCGGGGCCGACGGCCGGGGCCCGGTGTGCCTGTCCGGGCCCCGCCCCGTCGACCCGGCCGCGAACCGGCAGCTGACCGCCGCGGTCGCCTACGTACGCGACCACGTGCTCGACAACCCGGCGGCCTGCGAGAGCGCCCTGCTGGTCGCCTCCGCGGCCCAGCACCTGGCAGCGGCGGCACTGGCAGCCCTGCCCCACACCGCCCGGACCGACGAGGCCCCGGCGGACCGGCTCGACGGCGGCCCGGCGACGCTGCGCCGGGCCCCGGAGGTTCCAAGGAGTTCCTCATCTGCGCGGCGTACGGTCCGCGACATGGCACGACGACGGGTGGTGGCGGGCATGGGGAAGCCGGGAAAGCTGGGGAAGCTGGGGCACGGGACGCGGCTGATCGCGGTGAGCGTGGTCGCCGGGGCGGTGGCGGCCGGGATGGTGCTGCCCGCGGTGGCGGCGGTCGGGCTCGGCGCGCAGTCGGCGGCCGACGACTTCCAGAGCCTGCCGGACGACTTCAGGACCCCGCCGCTGTCGCAGGCCTCGACCATCCTCGACGCCGAGGGCGGCACGATCGCCACCGTGTACGACCGGGACCGCACGGTCGTCCCGGCGGACCGGATATCCCCGCTGGTGAAGACCGCGCTGGTGGACGTCGAGGACAACCGTTTCCACGAGCACGGCGCGATCGACCTCAAGGGCGTTCTGCGCGCCCTGGACAAGAACGCCTCCTCGGGGACCACCCAGGGCGCGTCCACCCTCACCCAGCAGTACGTGAAGAACGTCTTCGTCGAGGAGGCGGGCGACGACCCGCAGAAGGTCGCCGAGGCGCAGCGGCAGACCGTCGGCCGCAAGGTCCAGGAGCTGAAGTACGCGATCAAGGTCGAGGAGACCCTGAGCAAGGACCAGATCCTCACCAACTACCTGAACATCACCTTCTTCGGCGAGAAGGCCTACGGCATCGAGGCGGCCGCCCGGCGCTACTTCGGCGTGCACGCCGCTGACCTCACCCTCCCGCAGGCCGCGCTGCTGGCGGGCCTGGTGCAGTCGCCGAGCGGCTACGACCCGACGGTGAACCCGACGACGGCGAAGGAGCGGCGCGACACCGTACTGCGCAAGATGGCCGGGTACGGGCACATCACCCAGGAGGAGGCCCAACAGGCCATCGCCTCCCCGCTCGGGCTGAACGTCCAGGCGCCGCAGCAGGGTTGCATCCTGGCCAAGCAGGGTGAGGGCTTCTTCTGCGACTACGTGCGCGAGGTGGTGCTCACCGACCCGGCGTTCGGGAAGTCGGCGGCCGAGCGGCAGGCGGTCTGGAAGCGCGGCGGCCTGCAGATCCACACCACGCTCGACCCCAGGGCGCAGGCGGCGCTGCAGGCCTCGGTCACCGGGCACGTCGACGCGGGCGACCAGGCGGCGACCGCGATGAGCATCGTCCAGCCGGGCACCGGCGGGATCCTGGCGATGGGCCAGAGCCGCCCGTACGGCCTGGACGACAAGCAGCACCAGACCCAGATCAACTACAACGTGGGCAAGGCCATGGGCGGCGGGCTCGGGTTCCCGACCGGGTCGACCTTCAAGCCGATCGTCGCGGCGGCGGCCCTGGAGGGCGGCATCCCGGCCGACCAGAGCTACACCACCGACTACAGCATCCCGTGGCCGGCCATGACGGACTGCTCGGGCGGCCGGTTCCCGTCCGCCGGGCAGGTGCACAACGACAGCCAGAGCCTGACCGGGCGGTTCGACATGAAGTCGGCGATGGCGCAGTCCGTCAACACCTACTTCGCGAAGCTGGAGGCCGACGCCGGGCTGTGCTCGGTGGCGCAGATGACGGACAAGCTGGGCATCACCCAGCAGGCGGGCGGCGAGAAGCTCCAGGTCGTCCCGTCGATGACGCTCGGCAGCAACGACCTGACGCCGCTGACGATGGCGGCCGTCTACGCGGCCTTCGCGGCCCACGGCACCTACTGCGCGCCGACCGCCGTCGCCTCGGTGACCGGCCCGGACGGCAAGCCGCTCGCGGTGCCTCGGGCGGACTGCTCGGCGGTGATGTCCACCGGTACGGCCGACACGGTCAGCGCGATGCTCAAGGGCGTGGTGGAGGACGGCACCGGCCAGACGGCCGGCCTCACCGGCCGGGAGAGCGCGGGCAAGACCGGTACCACCAACGACAGCCGCCAGGTCTGGTTCGTCGGCTACACCCCGGAGATGGCGGGCGCGACCGTGGTCAGCGACACCGACGACCCCAAGCCGCTGGACGGCCAGCGGATCGGCGGCAAGGTGGTCGGCCAGGCCTTCGGCGGCACCCTGGCCGGACCGATCTGGCGCGACGCCATGGACGGCGCCCTGGCCGGCACCCCGGCCGGCTCCTTCCCTCCGGTCCAACTGCCCTGAACCGGCGGGCACCGCGCCGCCGCCCGGGAGGCCCGGCGCCATCATTGGCGCCAGGCCTCCCGCCCTCTCCTACCGGCCGTCATCCGCAGTACCCGGACCGGGTCGACACCCCCGTGGCCGACACGGCCCGGTCACCGCAGGGTGGAACCTCAGTGCGCGTTCGTGTAGAGGTAGCCCCCGGTGTTCCAGTCGTAGACGGCGAGCTTGATGGTCCTGCCCGCGTCGGACCGCCCGTAGTCGGTGGCCCCCCACCACCCGTCGCCCTCGTCGATCGTGGCCGGAGACGCGGACCAGTTCCACCCGGTGTCGGTCCACGTCAGGGTCCACAGGTTCTGGCCCTGGTGGGTGGTGTTGAGGTAGGAGTCGACGTACTCGTGGCCGTCGCTTCCCCAGTACACGTTCATCTGCGCGTACACCCCGTCGGAGCCGACGGCGTCGCACCAGTGGTAGTAGCTGGTCGCGCACCTGACCGGGGAGCTGAGCTGCTGCGGCTCGGCGGTGGCCGGTGCGGCGAAGGCGACGGTGCCGCCGATGAGCGCCGTGCTCGACGCGAGCGCGGTCATCGTGGCGCGGATCTTGACGGATCGCATTGCGGTCTCCTGTCGGTGTGGAAAACGGAGTGGGACTTCGCCGCTGTCCGGGAACCGTGAGGTCCCGGACACTGCGGCGCTTCGCGGGAGCGACGAACACCGCCCGTACGGGCGGTGGTGCCGCCGGGTGCGGGCGGGCCGGTGTCAGGGGCGGTCGGTGTCGTGCTCCGGCCCTGACACAGCCGAGCTTTCAGGGCCGGCCGGTTGTTGCGCAGCCCTCCCCGCCATGTGAAACAAAGTGCCGCTCGGCGGGCATGGACGGCCGGGGGGAAGGGGGCTGGCCGCTGAGGAGGCGTTGCAACGGCCGTTCCCTGTGCGTACGTTGACGGTCCGGTGTGTCGCCGAGTCAAGGGGAGGGCCGGGATGGGCCGGCAGGAGAGTCCGCTGGATCCGGCCGACGGGCCGGTGCAGCGCTTCGCGTCGGAGCTGCGCCGGTTGCGCGGGGAGGCGGGGGACCTCACCTACCGGGCGATGGCCGGGCGCACCCGCTACTCGGTGGCGACGCTGTCCCGGGCGGCCGGCGGGCAGCAACTTCCGTCGTTGCCGGTGGTGTTGGCCTACGTGGCGGCCTGTGGCGGGGACGTCGCGGAGTGGGAGCGGCGCTGGCACGCCGCGGTGCGGGAGGCGGCCGCCGGGGGCGGTGACGACGCCGGTGCGCCGTACCGGGGCCTGGCCCGGTACGAACCGGGTGACCGGGACCGGTTCTTCGGCAGGGACGGGCTCGTGGCCGACCTGCTGGAGCTGGTGGACTCCCGCCGCCTGGTCGCCGTGGTGGGCGCCTCGGGCAGCGGCAAGTCCTCCCTGCTGCGGGCCGGTCTGATCCCCGCGCTCCGGGACCGGGGCGCGACGGGCACCGGTCCGGCCGCCGTCCGGATCCTCACGCCCGGCCCGCGGCCCGCCTCCGACCACGCCGCGGTACTGGCGCCCGCGAGCGGCCCGGGCGACACGGTGCTGGTGGTGGACCAGTTCGAGGAGGCGTTCACGCTGTGCGCAGATCCTGCGGAACGCGCCGCCTTCCTCGGCCTGTTGCTGGCGGCCTGCGAGCCGGACAGCCGATTACGGGTGGTCCTGGCGGTGCGGGCGGACTTCTTCGGCCGCTGTGCGGAGCACCACGGTCTCGCCGTGGCCCTGCGGGAGGCCACGCTGCTGGTCGGGCCGATGGGTGCCGCCGAGCTGCGGGAGGCGATCGTCAAGCCGGCCGCGGACGCGGGCCTGATCGTCGAGCGTGCCCTGACGTCGAGGATCATCGAGGAGGTCGAGGGGGAGCCGGGCGGGCTCCCGCTGCTGTCGCACGCCCTGCTGGAGACCTGGCGCCGCCGCAAGGGCAGGGCCCTGACGGTGGCGGCCTACGAGTCCGCCGGCGGTGTGCGCGGTGCCGTGGCCCGGACCGCGGAGGAGGCCTACACCGGACTGACGCCGCGGCAGGCCGTCATCGCCCGGCGCGTCCTGCTGCGACTGGTCGCTCCGGGCGACGGCACGCAGGTCACCGGCCGTCCCGCCGGCCGTGCCGAGCTGGAGTCCTCGGGGGCCGTCGACGCGGACGCCGACACCGCGTCGGTGCTGGAGGCTTTGGCCCGGGCCAGGCTGATCACCCTGGACGGCGACACCGTCCACCTGGCGCACGAGGCGCTGATCAGCTGCTGGCCGCGGCTGAACGGGTGGGTCGAGGACGCCCGGGAGAGACTGCGCCACCACCGGCGCCTCACCGAGGCGGCCAGGGCGTGGGAGGACCTGGGCCGTGACCCCGGAGCGCTCTACCGGGGCATCCGCCTGGCGGCGGCCGAAGCGGCCTTCGCGGCCGGCGGGCACCGCGACGACCTCACCCCGGCGGAGCTCCGATTCCTCACCGCCGGCCTCGCCGCCCGCGACCAGGAGCACCGGAGGGCGGCGCGTTCCACGCGGCGGCTGCGCACCCTGTTCGCCGCGCTGTCCGCCCTGGTCGTGCTGGCGCTGCTGGCCGGGGTGATGGCGTGGCAGCAGAGCCGGACCGGCGAACGCCGCCGGACGGAGGCCGCCGCCCGCCGCGCCGCCGCGGTGGCGGACGGCATGCGCTCGTCCGACCCGGTCACGGCGATGCGGTTGAGCCTGGCCTCGTGGCGGGCCGCCGATCTGCCCGAGTCCCGGTCCGCGCTGCTGGGCGCCGCCGTCCAGGCGGACCGGGACGTGTTCACCGATCCGCCGTCGGGCCGGGCCGTCCAGCAGACGCACTTCCTCAGCGGGGACGGGCGCACGGTGGTCGGTGTCGGCCGGGACGAGGTGGTGGCGTGGGACGTCGGCACGCACCGGCGGGTCGCCTCGCTGCCCGGGCTGGGGGCCGAGGCCGACGACGTGGAGGACATGAGCGCCGACGGCCGGACCCTCGTGGTGTTCCGGTACGACCACGTGAACGTGTGGGACCTGACGGCGGGGAGCGCGGGAGGGGCCCCGGTGGCGTCCCACCCGTTCGACCCCGGCTCGGACGGAACGGCGGCCCGGCTCGGTCCGAGCGGACGGACCCTGCTCCTCTACGCCACCGAGGGCGCGGACGACGTGGTCCGGCTCCGGGACTCCCGTACCGGCCGGCTGCTGCTCGAACGCCGGGTCAGGGCCGCTGAGCGCAGGTCGGCCGGTCGTGACGACCTGCGCCGCGTACCGGGTGCCAGGCAGCAGCAGATGTGGCGGGAACTCCGCGTGCTGAACTACCCGTACCCCGATGCCTCCGTCAGCCCCGACGACCGTCTGATGGCGCTGTGCGTTCCCGGCGGGCCGGTCCAGGTGTGGAACGTGCCCGAGCAGCGCGAGGTCCCCGTCCCGGGGGCTCCCGAGGCCAGCGCGCGGCAGTGCCTCGGCCAGGCGGTCGGGTTCACGCCGGACAGCCGCCGGCTGACGGTCGTCGACGGCGAGGGAGTGCGGATCTGGGACCTCGCCTCGGGGGCGGAGCTCCCGCGGATCGAGCACGCCGACATCACGGAGGCGGCGTTCAGCGCGGACGGAACGCTCATGGTGGCCTCGGACGGCGAGGAGCTGCTGCTGTGGCGCCTGGACACACCGTCGACCCCGATCCTCCGGCATCCGCTCGCCAATACCGACGCCGGCCAGTTCAGGCTCGATCCGGAGGAACACAGGATCCGCTACCTGGAAGGCTCGACCGGAGCCGCGGTCCGTACCGTCGACCTCACGAACGCCCTCGCCCCGGCCTGGACGAGCCGGCCGGTCGCGGCCGCCGTGTTCAGCCCCGACGGCAGGACGCTCGCCACCGTGCTGGCGCACGAGGAGGACAGCTCGTACGGCATCCAGCTGAGGGATCCGCGCGGCGGAGGACAGGTCGTGGACCTGCCCGGCGGGTCCTGCCTGCCACCCTGGGAGGGCACGCGGCTCTCCGTCTCCTGCACCGTCGTCATGGCGTTCCGCCCCGACGGGGGAGCGTTCGCCTACGGCGTCGTCGACCGCCGGCAGCCGACGGCACCGCCCAGGGTGTCCGTCTGGGACGTCTCCGCCGGCCGTACGACCGGGGCCCTGGACCTCGCGGCTCCCGACCGGCGTGTGGCGGTCGAGGTCAACGCGATCGCCTTCACCCCGGACGGACGGTCGCTCCTGGTGTCACGGATGCCACGGGAGGAGGCGGTGGAGGTCTGGGACATCGCCGGAGGGGCCAGGACCCGGGTGATCTCCGGCATCGGCGGAGAACAACTCGCCGTCCGGCCGGACGGGCGGCTCCTCGTCGCCTCGCACAACCAGGTCGCCGACCTGCCGGCGGGCCGGGCGGCCGCACGGACGTTCACCCAGAACACCACCCACGCCGTGGCGTTCGGTCCGGGCGGTGCGTACCTGGCCACCGGCGACGAGGCCGGCCGCGTCACGCTCTGGGACGGCTCCGCCGAGCGGAACCTGGGTGTCCTGCCCGGCACCTTCCGGCCGGACACCGCGAGGGCGCTCGACCCGATCTCCGCCCTCGCCTTCTCCCACGACGGCCGTACCCTGGCCGCCGCGGGCACCGACGGCACGCTGCGGATGTGGGACCTCGCGTCCCACCAGCCGCTCGGCCCGGCCCTCCCCGTGCCGGGAGGCGCCGCCCTCTCCCTGGCGTTCGGCCCCGACGACCGCACCCTGCGCACGGCGACCGAGCACGTGCCGGTGCACGAGGTCACCGTGGCCCCGGACCGGGAGGCCGCCGAGGTCTGCGAACGGGCCGAGGGCGGACTGCCGCGAGCCGACTGGGAGATCTATCTTCCGGAGGTGCCCTACCGGAAGGTCTGTTGACCCCGGCGGTCCCGTCCGACCCCGGCGGTCCCGTCGTCACCGGACCCGGACCCGGAGCCGGAGCCGGACCCGGACTCGGACCCGGAGCCGGACCCGGCACCGCGCCGGGGCGGCCGCCGCCGGCTCAGCGGTAGAGCGCCACCCGGGGCTCGACCGTTCCCTGGACCGGGGCCGTCCCGACGACGGTGACCCGGTAGCGCTCGGTCAGGGTGTGGTGGCCGTGCAGGACGATCTTGGCCGGGGCGAGCCGGGTGTACAGCGTGCCGGTCTGGCTGCCGAGCGGCAGGGTGCGCCAGTGGCCGTCCGCGGAGAGCACTTCGAGCCGGATGCTCGCCGGATCGAGGAACGGGCCGTTAGCGGGGGACTCGATGAGGATTTGCGGGGCCACCGTCCGGTCCGCCGAGGAGTCGTTGCGGTAGGAGACGGTGACCACCCGCTGCCCGTGGTCGGACGGCAGCGGGGAGGTGGCCTCGTTCACGAAGCCGACCGGCAGGGTGCCGGTCGCGGACGGGGTGCCGGTCGCCGCCTGGGCCGGGGCGGTCAGCAGGACGGTCGGCACGGCGGCGGCGGCCGCGGCCAGTGCCAGGCTCCGACGGGGGATCTTCCGGGTGCGCATGGCGCCTCCTTCGGTCGACCGCCGGGGCACGGGGTGCGCCGACTGGTCCGGGCAGGTCCGTACGCACCACCCTGCCCCCTCACCCGGAAAGCCGCACGCCGGGCCGGTCGCCGGGTCTGGCGTCCGCTCTCGACACCGGCCCGCCGGAGCGCCGGGAGGGGCGGCCGACGGCCACCGGGACTGGGCCGAACGTGCGACGGCCGGAGCCACGAGGCCGCCGCGCCGCCCCCGCCGCGGCCGGGCCCCTTACCTTGGGCGCAAGCTCCGCCCGGCGGCCCCGCCCCGCGCGGAGCGCCCGGACGCCGGGGAGGTCGTGGGAATCGGGGGCGCGAGAACGGGAGGGCGGCGTGCGGGCGCGTTCGGTGGAGGAGCCGGGGCAGCGGATGCCGATCCTGATCCGGTACGGCCACCGCTCCTGGCTGGTGCCCCTGGCGGTGCTCGCCCTGGTGGTGGGTGTGGACGCGGCGACGCCCGTGACCTTCGCCTCCGTCAGCTGGCTGGTGATGGTCCCGGTGGTCGCCGCCGGGCTGTGCGGGCCGGCCGCCACCGTGCTGTTCGCCTTCCTCGCCGTCGCCGTCTACCCGGCCGTGGACAGCTTCTGGAACAAGACCCAGGGGACGGAGGACTTCCTGCTGGTGATCGCGGGGGCCGTCCTGTCCGTGCCGATCAGCGTCTTCCGCGCCCAGGCCGCGGCCTACGTCCGCCACCTCCAGGGCGCGGCCGAGACCACCCGTCAGGTGGTGCTGCGCCCGGTGCCGCCGGGGTGGGGCGGAGTGGACTCGGCGGCCCGCTACCTGGCCGCCGATGTCGAGGCCCGGGTGGGCGGCGACTTCTACGACGTGCTGGCCACCCCGTTCGGGGCGCGGGTCATCCTCGGGGACGTCCAGGGCAAGGGCCTGCCGGCGGTGTCCGCGGCGGCGGCCCTGGTCGGCTGCTTCCGGGAGGCCGCCTTCCACGAGGCCGATCTGGCCACCGTCGCGTCCTGGCTGGAGGAGCGGCTGCACCGGCAGAACCTGCTGGCGGAGCGGCTGGGGGAGCGGGAGGAGCGCTTCGCGACGGCGGTGGTGGTCTGGTTCCCGGCCGACGCGCCCGGGGAGGTGGTGGTGGTCAACTTCGGCCACGACAGCCCTCATGTGCTCGGCCCCGCGGGCGTGCGGCAGCTGCCGCCGGGCGACGGCGCTCCCATCGGGCTGGCCGAGCTGGCCGGCGGGCTGCCGGAGGTGCGGCGGCTGCGGCTGGGCCCGGGGGAGACGGTCCTGATCGTCTCGGACGGGGTGACCGAGGCCCGCGACCGGACGGGTGCCTTCTTCTCCCTGCGCGCCCACCTGGACCGGCTGTCCGGCGGGGCGGGGCCGGTCGACCCCGGGCGCCTGGTCGACGAGGTGGCGGCCGCGGTGCTCCGGCACACCGGCGGCCGGCTCACCGACGACACCGCCCTGCTCGCCGTCCGGACGCCGCCGGTGGCCCCGGCGGAGCAGGTGCACCAGGTGGACCAGGTGGGGCCGGCGGACCCGGCGGACGGAGCCGGCCTCAGTCCTCGGCGCGGCTGATCGCGCAGGCCAGGACGCCGGGCAGCCGGGCCAGTTCGACGGTGAGGGCGGACAGGTCCCCGCGGCCGTGCAGGGTGATGAACACCTCCGCGGTCCGCTCGTCGGTGTCGTGGCCGGCTCCGACGGGCGGTGTGGCCCGGTCGACGGTCGCCAACTCGGCGACGGAGAAGCCCTCGGCGGTGATCCGGGCGAGCAGCAGGCGGAGCAGACCCTGGCCCTCGGTGTAGGTCACGCGGCAGCCGACCGGGCGGGTGCCGAGCCTCGGCAGCCGGTGGGTGAGGGGCCGCAGGACGTAGCCGACGAAGAAGTAGGCGGCGGTGGCCGCGGTGGCGAGCAGCGGCAGTCCGGCGGCGGCCGCCGTGCCGATCGCGGCGGTCAGCCAGACGGTGGCGGCCGTGGTCAGCCCCCGGATCGAGCCGCGCTGGACGAAGATCACGCCGGCGCCGATGAAGCCCAGTCCGGAGACGATCTGGGCGGCCATCCGGGACGGGTCCAGGGTGACCACGCCGGCCTCGACGACGTCGCCGAAGCCGTACTTGCTGACCAGGGTGAAGAGCGCCGCGCCGAGGCCGACGACCGTGTAGGTGCGCAGTCCGGCGGCCTTCTGCCTGATCTCCCGTTCGAGGCCGATCGCGCTGGCCAGGACCAGGGCGATGGCGAAGTCGGTGAAGTGCAACCACCCTTGTGCGAAAGGCTCGTTGGCCGCGCCCAGTGTCATCGACTCCTCCTGTTCGGTGAAGCGGGACCCCTGAGCGTACGTCTCATCAGACGATCGGACCGGCGCTCGGGCGGGCCGACTTGAGGGGCCGGGGTGGTGTCGAAGCGAACCGAGGGCGCGCCACTCCGGCGGGCGCCGACGGAGCGCGAGCCCGGTCACGCCCGGTCACGCCCGGTCACGCCCGGGCCGGCCGCGCCGCCCCGGCCGTCGCGCCCCCGGTCCGATCGGAGCGTCGCGCCCAGGTCGGCGCGCTCCGGCAGGCGCGCTCCGGCTTTCGCGCGCCGTGAACTCAGGCCGGGGGCACGGGCCGCAGCCGGAAGGCCTCCCCCTCGGCGACGACCCGGCCGGCGGTGGGCGGGGCGAAGTGGGTGCCGAGCAGCAGGGTGTCGGTGCCGGCGAGCGATTCGAGCAGGGCGTGCCGGGTGGCCGCGGACCGCCGGGGGTCGATGTCGACGCAGGCGCCGATGGCGGGGTGGGCGAGCTGGACGGGATGGTGGAGGCAGTCGCCGGTGATCAGCGCCGTCCGCCCCCGGCTGGTCAGTTCGACGGCGAGGTGTCCCGGGGTGTGGCCGGGGGTGGGCAGCAGGCGCAGGCCGGGGAGGAGCTCCAGGCCCTCGGCCGGGACGTCGACCAGGTCCAGCAGGCCGGCCCGTTCGACCGGGAGCACCGAGTCGCGGAACATCCCGGCGCGGGCCTCGTCCATCGGGTACCCGGCCCAGAACTCCCGTTCGGCGCGGGCGGTGAGGTAGCGCGCGCGGGGGAAGGTGGGCGCCCACGCGCCGTCCACCGCCCGGGTGTTCCAGCCGACGTGGTCGGCGTGCAGGTGGGTGAGGACCACCAGGTCGACGGAGTCGGGCGGGAATCCGGCGGCGGCGAGGCGCTCCGGGTAGTCGGTGCGCAGGTCGTGCCAGGCCGGGTTGGCGCGCTCCTTGCCGTTGCCGATGCCGGTGTCGACGAGCACGCGCAGGCCGTTCAGGACGAAGGCGAAGCTGTGGCTGTGCAGGCGCAGCGCGCCGTCGGAATCGGTGAAGTCGGGGCGCAGCCAGTCGTGGCCGGCCACCAGTTCGGGGGTGGCGTCGGGCAGCAGCCACCGGCCGGTCGCGGGCGGCAGCGGGACTTCGTCGACGCGGTGGACGGTGACGTCGCCGACCGTCCAGGAAGGGGTACGGGTGCTGGGCATGGGGTCGACTCCTCCACCGTAAAAGCGATTTATTTGCGTTAGTGAGACCGTAGAGCCTAGGGTCGCGTTAACGCAAACACTTTGCGTTTGATGGAGGCCCCTCGCCCGACTCCCTGTCCCGGCCTCCCGCCGCACCGCCCACGATCAGGAGCGCACCGATGCCTTCCCCCGAACTCACCCCGCCCGAGGCCGCCCGCTGGGCCGCCCGGGCCGGGCTCGCCCTGCCGGCCGACCGTCACGCCGCGGTGGCGGCCACCGCCGAGCACATCCAGTCCGTCGTCGCCGTCCTGCGGGAGCTCGACTTCGCGGACACCCCGCCCGGCGCCGCCTACCGTGCGGGAGAGGAGCGCCCCGATGCGGCCGTATGAGCTGACCCTCGCCGGCGCCGCGACGGAGATCCGGGAGCGCCGGCTGTCCCCCGTAGAGCTGGTCGACTCCGTGCTCGACCGGATCGAGCGGGTGGAGCCGCACCTCGGCGCGTACGCCGCCGTCGCCGCCGAGCAGGCCCGCGAGGCGGCCCGCGAGGCCGAGCGGGAGATCGCCCGGGGCCGGTACCGGGGGCCGCTGCACGGCGTCCCCGTCGGGCTCAAGGACCTGATCGACGTGGCCGGCGCGCCCACCAGCGCGAGTTCCCGGGTCCGGGACGGGCACCTGGCGGCCGCCGACAGCACGGTGGCCGCCCGGCTGCGGGCCGCCGGCGCGGTCCTGGCCGGAAAGACCCACACCCACGAGTTCGCCTACGGCCTGACCACCCCGCAGACCGGCAACGCCTGGGGCCGGGGCCGGGTCGCCGGAGGCTCCAGCGGCGGATCCGCCGTCGCTGTGGCCGCCGGTGCGGCGACCTTCGCCCTCGGCACCGACACCGGCGGCTCGATCCGGGTGCCCGCGGCGCTGAACGGGGTGGTCGGCCTCAAGCCGACCTACGGACTGGTGCCCCGGCACGGCATCACCCCGCTGTCCTGGTCGCTCGACCACGTCGGCCCGATCACCCGCACCGTCGAGGACGCGGCCCTGGTCCTCGGCGCCCTCGCCGGGCACGACCCCCGCGACCCCGCCTCGGTGGCCGCCCCCGCCACGGACTACCGGCCGGAACCGGAGCCGGACCTGACGGGCCTGCGCATCGGCGTGCCGACCGACCACTACGTCGACCACGTGGACGCGGAGGTGGCGGCCGCCGTCCGCAGCGCCGTCGAGCAGCTGGAGGCGCTCGGCGCCCGGCCCGTCGAGGTCGGGATCCCGATGGCCCGCTACCTCCTGCCCACCCTGTGGGGCCTGGTGGCGCCGGAGGCCAGCGCCTACCACGCGCGCACGCTGCGCACCGTACCCGAGCTGTACCGGGCCGACGTGCGGGTGCTGCTGGAGGCGGGCGAGCTGATCGGCGCGGGCGACTACCTGCGTGCCCAGCGCGCCCGGACGATGATCCGGGAGGCGTGGGCGGGAGCCCTGTCGGGGGTCGACGTGATCGCTGCCCCGACGGTGCCGACCACGGCCGTCCGGGCCGGCCAGGAGAGCGTCATCTGGCCGGACGGTACCGTCGAGTCCGTCGCGGACGCCTACGTCCGGCTCTGCGCCCCGGCCAACGTCACCGGCGTGCCCGCGCTCTCCGTCCCGGCCGGCCGGGACTCGGCGGGCCTGCCGATCGGTCTGCAGCTGCTCGGGCGGCCGTTCGGCGAGCGGACGCTGCTGCGGGTGGGCCACGCCTACGAGCGGACGCGGCCCGCGCGGGAGCTCGCGCCGGTGCTCTGAGCGCGCCCGGGCCGGGCCCCGCGTGCGCCCGCTCCCGGGGCCCGGCCAAACGCAAAGGCGGCGCTTTAGGATGGAGCCATGAGTCCTCGGCAGATGGTCCGCCCGGGCGGCCGCAGCGCCCGGGTGCAGGAGGCGGTGCACACCGCCGTGCGCGAGCTGCTCGCGGAGGTCGGCCGCGAGGCGCTCACCGTGCCGATGGTCGCCCAGCGCGCCGCGGTCACCCCGTCCACGGTCTACCGCCGCTGGGGAGACCTGGCGGAGCTGCTCTCCGACGTCGCGGTGGAGCGGCTACGCCCCGACACCGCGCCGGAGGACCGCGGCGGCCTGCACGCCGACCTCACGGCCTGGGCCGAGCAGTTCCTCGACGAGATGGGCTCCGCCTCCGGCCGCGCGTACGTCCGCGACGCCCTGCTCGGTGACCCGGACGGCGGCAACGCCGGTCAGTGCTCGGGCTATGCCGCCGAGCAGCTCGCCCTCGTGCTCGCCCGGGCGCGGGCCCGGGGCGAGGAGACCCCCGAGGTGGAGACCGCCATGGACCGCCTGGTCGCCCCCCTGATGTACCGGATCCTCTTCCGTCCCGCCGGTCTCGACGCCGACTACGCCCGCCGCCTCGTCACCGACCTGCTCGGCAACACGCCCGTCTGACAGCGCGCGGCCCCCTCCGCGGCTACGACTGCGGCTGCTCCGGCGGCGGGGCGAGCAGCATCGGCCAGTCGCCGTCGGGTCCGAGGAGCTCGTCCAACGCGGTGTCCGGCGCCGCGGTGAAGACGGCCGTGCCCTCGTGGAGCCGGTCGGCCAGGGCCTGGTCCACGGTGGCCTCGGCGCGCAGGACGAGGACGGCGGCCGGGTCGACCCCCGCCCGGTCCAGTACGCCCGGGTGGACGGCGATGCCGACCGTCAGCCGGCCCCCGTCGTGGGAGTGTTCGGCCCAGCCGTCGGTCCGCACCAGGTGGAGGACCTCGTCGCCCTCGTAGCAGTGCCCGGCGAGGCGGGCCACGGCCTGCTCCCCGGGGGTGCCGTCGGGGTCGACGACCAGGACGGCGACCGGGGTCGCCGGCTCGTCCGGGTCGAGGCCGGAACGGATGTGGAGCCGGGCCATCCGGGCACCTCCGGGGTCGTGCGGGCGGGTTGGCGTCGGGTGCCAGTACACACCGGGCCACCGACAGCGCCGCCGCGGGGCCGTCAGCGGCCTTCCATCAGGCGGTACATGCCGACCGAGTCGTGGGTGGCGGTGTCCGCGAAGCCGAACTTCTCGTAGAGGAAGCGCGCGGGGCCGTCCGCGATCAGCGAGACGTACGCGGTGGCGGGGGCCCGGCGTTCCAGTTCCTCGGTGAGCGCCGCCATGATGCGCTTGCCGAGGCCGTGGCCCTGGTGCGCGGGGTGGACGCAGATGTCGGTGATCTGGAAGGCGGTGCCGCCGTCGCCGATGATCCGCCCCATGCCGATGGGCTCGCCCGCGTGGTGGAGGACCACGCCGTACCAGGTGTTGGGGAGGGCGAGCGCGACCGCCTCGGGGGCCTTGTCGGAGAGGCCGGCGTCGGTGCGCAGGCGCCGGAACACCTCGACGGTGGGCACGCCGGAACGGAGTTCGTAAGGGTCACTCGCTGGCTTCATAACTTACATACTATCCGCTCGGGACCCTCGCCCGGTCCCGGCCGCTCGGGTGAACGCGCGGCGCGACATGCCCGGACCGGGCGGGGGGCCGCGGAGGCGGAGGTGATGATCGCCGGGTTGCCCGGAGCCCCACCCGTCGGAGGCGTACATGCGGATTCTTCTCCTCGCCAGCGCGTTCAACAGCCTCAGTCAGCGGCTGCACGCCGAACTGCGCGACCGGCGTCACACCGTGGACGTCCAACTGGCCGGTGAAGACGAGGAGTTGCTCGACACGGTGCGCCGCCTGAAGCCTGACCTGGTGCTCGCGCCGATGCTGCGCACGGCGATCCCGCGCGGGCTCTGGACACGGCTCACCTGCCTGGTCGTCCACCCCGGACCGCCGGGCGACCGTGGCCCCTCCTCCCTCGACCGGGCGATCCAGGAGGGCCGCGCCGAGTGGGGCGTCACGGTGCTCCAGGCCGAGGCGGAGATGGACGCCGGGCCGGTCTGGGCCTGGGCGCCCTGCCGGCTGCCCGAGCGCGGCAAGAGCGACCTCTACCGCAACGAGGTCGCCGACGCGGCGGTGGCGGCCGTACTGCTCGCCGTGGAGCGCTTCGCCTCGGGCGCGTACCCGCCCCAGCCGCAGTCCGGCCCCGGCTGGACCGCCACCGTACGCACCCGGCCCGTCCTGCGCCAGGAGGAGCGCCGGATCGACTGGACGGCCGACCCCACCGAGGCCGTGCTGCGCAGGCTCCGCGCCGCGGACTCCCGCCCCGGGGTGCTGGACGAGCTGTGCGGCGGCACCTGGTACCTGCACGGCGGGCACCGCGAGCCGGAGCTGCGCGGCCGCCCGGGCGACCTGCTCGCCACCCGCGGCGGCGCCGTCTGCCGGGCCACCGTGGACGGCGCGGTGTGGATCCCCGAACTGCGCCGCCGCAACCCCGGCGGTCCCGCGGGCGTCAAGCTCCCCGCCGTGACGGCGCTCGGCGGCCTGCTGCCCGCCCTGCCGGAGGTGGCGGCGCCGCTGATGCCGGAGGAGGACGACGGCCCGGTCTGGTCGGACATCCGCTACCGGGAGGAGGGCCCGGTGGGACTCCTGCGCTTCTCCTTCCCGGGCGGTGCGATGTCCACCGGCCAGTGCCGCCGGCTGCTGGCGGCCTACCGCTACGCCGTCGCCCGGCCGACCTCGGTGCTGGTGCTCGGCGGCGGCCGGGACTTCTTCTCCAACGGCATCCACCTCAACGTGATCGAGGCGGCGGCGGACCCGGCCGTCGAGTCCTGGGACAACATCACCGCGATGGACGAGCTGGTCGACGCGGTGCTCACCACCACCGACCGGCTGGTGGTCGCCGCCGTCGGGGGCAACGCCGCGGCCGGTGGGGTGATGCTGGCGCTGGCGGCGGACGAGGTGTGGTGCCGCGACGGTTCCGTCCTCAACCCGCACTACCGGCTGATGGGGCTGTACGGGTCGGAGTACTGGACGTACTCCCTCCCGCGCCGGGTCGGCGCGGCGGCGGCCGAGCGGCTGACCCGTCAGGCGCTGCCCGTCTCCGCCGCGGCGGCCGAGCGGATCGGCCTGGTCGACCGGGTGCTCGCCTGCGGGCCGGAGGAGTTCGGGCGGAAGGCGGCCCACCTGGCCGGGCTGCTCGCCGCCTCGCCGACCACCCAGCAGCGGATCGGGGCGAAGAAGGCCGCGCGGGAGGCCGACGAGCGGACGAAGCCGCTCGACGCGTACCGGGAGGAGGAGCTCGCGGTGATGCACCGGCAGTTCTTCACACCCGAATCGCCGTATCACGCGCTGCGTTCCGCGTTCGTCCGCAAGCGCCCGGTGGCGACGGGGCCCGCCGCGCGAGCGTGACCCGAACGGCCCTGCCGGGCTTGCCTCCCCGGGTGCCGGCTTCCGCCGTGCGGACCGGCGCCCGGCCCGGACCGTTGCTATGACTGGCTTCGAGCCATTCCCTTCGGCTCCCATCCCCGAGGAGGCATCCTCATGGGTGCTGCAACAGCTGCAACAGCCGCAACGACTGCGACAGCCGCACCGACCGACACCGACGTGGTGCACATCCTGTGGATCAACGCCGGCCTCAGCTGCGACGGCGACTCCGTCTCGCTGACCGCCGCGATGCAGCCCAGCATCGAGGAGATCGTCACCGGTGCCCTGCCCGGCCTGCCCGAGGTCGCCGTGCACTGGCCGCTGATCGACTTCGAGTGCGGCCCGGTCCAGGGCGCGGACAACTTCGTCGAGTGGTTCTTCAAGGCCGACCGCGGCGAGATCGAGCCGTTCGTCCTGGTCGTCGAGGGGTCCATCCCCAACGAGAAGATCAAGAAGGAGGGCTACTGGTGCGGCTTCGGCGACGACCCCGCCACCGGACAGCCCATCACCACCAGTGAGTGGCTGGACCGGCTCGCCCCCAAGGCGACCGCCGTGGTGGCGATCGGCACCTGCGCCACGTACGGCGGCATCCACGCGATGGCCGGCAATCCGACCGGCGCGATGGGCGTGCCGGACTACCTCGGCTGGGACTGGAAGTCCAAGGCCGGTCTGCCGATCGTCTGCGTGCCGGGCTGTCCGATCCAGCCCGACAACTTCGCCGAGACGCTCACCTACCTGCTGTACCAGCTGGCGGGCTCCGCGCCGATGATCCCGCTGGACGACAAGCTGCGGCCCGCCTGGCTGTTCGGCGCCACCGTGCACGAGGGCTGCGACCGCGGCGGCTACTACGAGCAGGGGCAGTTCGCCACCGACTACGGCACGCCCGAGTGCCTGGTGCGGCTCGGCTGCTGGGGCCCGGTCGTGAAGTGCAACGTCACCAAGCGCGGCTGGACCAACGGCATCGGCGGCTGCCCGAACGTGGGCGGCATCTGCATCGCCTGCACCATGCCGGGCTTCCCGGACAAGTTCATGCCCTTCATGGACCCGCCGCCCGGCTCCCGGGTCTCCTCCAACGCCAGCAGCGCGTACGGCTCGCTGATCCGCCGGCTGCGCGCCGTCACGCTGAAGACCCTGGACAAGGAACCGAAGTGGCGCCACACCGGCAGCCACCTGACCACGGGCTACCGACCGCCCTGGTGACCGCCCGAGGGCCGCACGCCCCGCGCGGCGTGCGGCCCGTCGCTCCCCGGCCCCCGGCCCCCCGACCCGGCCCTCCCGCGCCCGCCCTCCCGCCCCCCCGCCCCCTGCCCCCGCTCAGAGAAGGACACGACAGAGACGATGGCAACACCCACCACCAGAGCGGCCGGCGACGGCAGCGGCCTGACCGAGATGTCCTGGGATCCGATCACCCGGATCGTGGGCAGCCTGGGCATCCACACGAAGATCGACTTCAAGCGGAAGCGGGTCGCGGAGTGCTACAGCACCTCCTCGGTCTTCCGCGGCTACAGCGTGTTCATGCGCGGCAAGGACCCGCGCGACGCCCACTTCATCACCAGCCGGATCTGCGGGATCTGCGGCGACAACCACGCCACCTGCTCCGTCTACACCCAGAACATGGCGTACGGGGTGAAGCCCCCGCACCTCGGGGAGTGGATCATCAACCTCGGCGAGGCCGCCGAGTACATGTTCGACCACAACATCTTCCAGGAGAACCTGGTCGGGGTCGACTACTGCGAGAAGATGGTCCGCGAGACCAACCCCGGCGTCCTGGAGCAGGCCGAACGCACCGAGGCCCCGCACGCCGGCGACCACGGGTACAGGACCATCGCCGACATCATGCGCTCGCTCAACCCGATCGAGGGCGAGTTCTACCGCGAGGCGCTCCAGGTCAGCCGGTACACCCGGGAGATGTTCTGCCTGATGGAGGGCCGCCACGTGCACCCCTCCACGCTCTACCCGGGCGGCGTCGGCACCGTCGCCACGGTGCAGCTGTTCACCGACTACCTGACCCGGCTGATGCGCTACGTCGAGTTCATGAAGAAGGTCGTGCCGCTGCACGACGACCTCTTCGACTTCTTCTACCAGGCCCTGCCCGGCTACGAGGAGGTCGGCCGGCGCCGCGTCCTGCTCGGCTGCTGGGGCAGCCTCAACGACCCCGACCACTGCGACTTCACCTACCGCAACATGACGGACTGGGGCCGGCGGATGTTCGTCACCCCCGGCGTCGTCGTGGACGGCAAGCTCGTCACCAACGACCTGACACAGATCAACCTGGGCATCCGCATCCTGCTCGGCAGCTCCTACTACGAGGACTGGCAGGGCAAGGACCTGTTCGTCACCCACGACCCGCTGGGCAACCCCGTCGACCCCCGGCACCCGTGGAACCAGCACACCATCCCCGCCCCGCAGAAGCGGAACTTCGACGACAAGTACAGCTGGGTGATGTCCCCGCGCTGGTTCGACGGCAAGGACCACCTCGCCCTGGACACCGGCGGAGGCCCGATCGCCCGCCTCTGGTCCACCGCCCTGTCCGGGCTGGTCGACATCGGCTACGTCAAGGCCACCGGCCACAGCGTGCTGATCAACCTGCCCCGCTCGATGACCAAGCCCGAGGTCACCTTCGAGTGGAAGATCCCGCAGTGGAGCAACGCCATCGAGCGCAACCGCGCCCGCACCTACTTCCAGGCGTACGCGGCCGCCGCCGCCCTGCACTTCGCCGAGAAGGCGCTCGACGAGGTCCGGGCCGGGCGCAGCCAGACCTGGGAGCGCTTCGAGGTGCCGGACGAGTCGATCGGCTGCGGCTTCACCGAGGCCGTGCGCGGCGTGCTCTCGCACCACATGGTGATCCGCGACGGCAAGATCGCCAACTACCACCCGTACCCGCCCACCCCGTGGAACGCCAGCGTCCGGGACAGCTACGGCACGCCGGGCCCGTACGAGGACGCGGTGCAGAACACCCCGATCTTCGAGGAGAACTCCCCGGAGAACTTCAAGGGCATCGACATCATGCGCGCGGTGCGCAGCTTCGACCCCTGTCTGCCCTGCGGCGTGCACATGTACGTCGGCGGCGGGCGCACCGTGCAGACCATGCACGTGCCCACCGGCCTGAGCGGGCTCACCGCATGACGGCCGAGCAGACCGGGCAGCGGATCCAGCAGGCCCTGGACGCCCTGGCCGACAGCGGCGCCGAGCAGGCGGGCGAGCAACTCGTCCGGGAGCTCATGGAGTTCTACGGCCAGGGCCTGGCCAGGATGGTCCCGGCACTGCCCCCGCCCGCGCTGGACCGGATGCTGGACGACCCGGCCGTGGCCGGGCTGCTGCTCCTGCACGACCTGCACCCCGAGGACCTGCCCGCCCGGATCGACCGGGCGCTGGCCGCCCTGCCCGAGCGGGTCGAGGTGACCGGCTTCGAGCCGGCCACCGGCGTGCTGCGGCTGCGCCGCACGGGCGGCGGCTGCGGCTGCGGCGAGCAGGAGGTGGCGGCCGCCCTCGCCTGCCACGCGCCCGAGGTGACGGACGTGGAGCTGGAGCGCGCCCCGCAGCTGCTCCAGATCGGCACCCGCCCGCAGCGGACCGCGGAGGCGCGATGAACAGCCGCCGGATCTCCCGGGACGGGACGGCCCTGCTGCACCGGCTGCGCGAGCCGGCCCCGCCGCGCCCCGAGCAGTGCGTCCTGTGCGGCCGCGACCTGCCCGCCGGCCACCGCCACCTGGTGGACGTCGAGGAGCGCGCCCTGGCCTGCGCCTGCACCGCCTGCGGGCTGCTGTTCCGGCAGCCGGGCGCGGCCGGCGGCCGCTACCGCGCCGTGCCGGACCGCTACCTCGCCGACCCGGCGGGCGAGTTGGACCAGCAGGCCTGGTCGGCGCTGGGCATCCCGGTCGGCACCGCCTTCTTGTTCCGCAACACCGCGCTGGACCAGTTGCTCGCCTTCTACCCCGGCCCGGCCGGCGCCACCGAGAGCGAGCTGGACGAGTCGGCCTGGCAGCGCGCCCTCGGCGGCAGCCGGCTGGCCGAGGCCCTGGAACCGGACGTGGAGGCGCTGCTGCTGCGCCGCTCCGAGGACGGCGTGGTGTGCTTCCTGGTGCCGATCGACGTCTGCTACGAGCTGGTCGGGCGGCTGCGGCGGTGCTGGCACGGCTTCGACGGCGGCGCCGAGGCGCGGGCCGAACTCGACGCGTTCTTCGCCCGGCTGGCCGAGCGGGCCCGCCCGCTGCCCGCGGAGGTGACGGTGTGACGGCGCTCGGCTTCGCCTGCACCGGCGTGCGGTCCGACCCGTACGCGGCCGGGCCGACCCTGGTGTTCCGGCTGCGCATCACGGCCCCGGCCGACGTCCGGGTGCACGCCCTCGCCCTGCACTGCCAGCTGCGGATCGAACCGGGCCGCCGGCCGTACGGGAACGAGGAGGGCGAGCGGCTCGGCGACCTCTTCGGCGGGCGGGAGCGGTGGGCGACCACGCTCAACCCGATCCAGTTCGCCACCGTGCCGCTGCTGGTGCCCGGCTTCACCGGCGAGACCGAGATCGACCTCGCGGTGCCGTGCACCTACGACCAGGAGGTGGCCTCGGCCCGCTACTTCCGGGCGCTGGACGGCGGTGAGGTGCCGCTGCTGCTGCTCTTCTCCGGCACCGCGTTCGCCGGGCCCGGCGGCTTCCAGGTCAGCCCGGTGCCCTGGGACCGGGAGGCCCGGGTGCGGATGCCGGCCGCCGTCTGGCGGGAGGCGATCGACCGGCACTTCCCCGGCAGCGGCTGGCTGCGGCTGCCGGAGGAGGTCATGGAGGAACTGCTGGCCTACCGATCCCGGCGGGCCCTGACCTCCTGGGAGGCCACCGTGCGCGAGCTGCTCACGGCGGCGGCGGTCGAGGGGACGGTCCGGTGAGCGGCTTCCCCGAGCGGATCGAGCGCGGCTTCGCGGCCGCCCGGCAGATCGCCGACGCGGTGCTGCTGGAGGGCTACGTGCTCTACCCCTACCGCGCCTCGGCGGCCAAGAACCGGCTGCGCTGGCAGTTCGGCGTCCTGGTGCCGCCCGAGTACACCGCGCAGGGCGGCGAGCACTCCCACCAGCGCACCGAGTGCGTGACGGAGGCGCGCGACGGGGACCGGCTGGCGGTCGAGCTGCGCTTCCTGCGGGTCCAGCGGCGCACCGTCGAGAAGGCCACCGCCGCCGGCTTCGAGTCCGTGGAACGGCTGGAGCTGGCCGACCGGGACCTCGTCGAGTGGGACGAGGGCGCCGAGGAGCGGATCGAACTCCTGCTCCCGGTCGAGGAGTTGGCCGGTGCGGGGGTGCAGCGGCCGTTCCGGCTGCCGGGCGTCGGCGAGACCGGGCTGGTGCGCGAGGACGGCGCCGTCGTCGGCCGGCTTGTGCGGCGGCGCGAACAGGTCGACGGCCTGGTCCGGCTGCGGGCCGAGGACCTGCCCGGCCCGTACCGGGCGCAGCGGCTGACCGTGGAGGTGGAGAACACCTCCGACTGGCGGCCGTCCCGGCACGCCACCCGCGACCAGGCGCTGCCGCGCTCGCTGGTCTCCGCCCACCTGCTGCTCGGGTTGGAGCACGGCCGCTTCCTGTCCGTCACCGACCCGCCCGAATGGGCCCGCCCGGCCGTCGAGCGGTGCCGCAACGAGCGCACCTGGCCGGTGCTGGCCGGGCCGGAGGGTGAGCGCGGGGTGCTGCTCTCCTCGCCGATCATCCTGGAGGACCACCCGAGGGTCGCCCCGGAGAGCCTCGGCACGCTGTACGACGCCACCGAGATCGACGAGATCCTGGCGCTGCGGACGGCGGCCCTGACCGAGGAGGAGAAGCGGGAGGCCCGGGGCACCGACGAACGCGCCGGCGCCGTGATCGACCTGGCCGACTCCATGCCGCCCGAGGTGCTGGAGCGGCTGCACGGGGCGATCCGCGGGCTGCGCGAGGTCACCGGCGGCGGCGCCGCCGAAGGGGGTGAACGGCCGTGGTGGGACCCTGGCAACGACCCGGGCGTCGACCCCGAGCGGGACCGGGTGCTGGTCGACGGCCGCGAGGTGGGCGCCGGCAGCCGGGTGCTGCTGCGGCCCGGCCGCCGGCGCACCGACGCCCAGGACCTCTTCCTGGACGGCCGGACCGGCCTCGTGGAGGCGGTGCTGCACGACCTCGACGGCTCGGTGCACCTGGCCGTCACGGTGGAGGACGACCCGGGTGCCGACCTCTGGCGGGCCCAGGGGCGCTTCCGGTACTTCCAGCCGGACGAGGTCACGCCGCTGGAGGGTCCGTGACGAGCCGTACGGTCCTGGTCGCCGGGGTGGGCAACATCTTCCTCGGCGACGACGGCTTCGGGGTCGAGACCGTCCGGCGGCTGTCCGCCCACCCGCTGCCGGACGGCGTCGAACTGGTCGATGTCGGGGTGCGCGGCGTGGACCTGGCGTACCGGCTGCTCGACGGCTACCGCACCGCCGTCCTGGTGGACGCCACCTGCCGCGGCGGCGAGCCCGGCACCGTCTACCTGATCGAGGCGGACGCCGGGCAGCCGCTGGAACCGCCGGTCCTGGACGGCCACCGGATGGGACCGGACGCCGTACTGGCGCTGCTCGCCACGCTCGCCGCCGGCACCGGCGGCGAACCGCCCGAACGGGTCCTGGTGGTCGGCTGCGAGCCGGCCTCGCTGGAGGAGGGCATCGGGCTCAGCGAGCCCGTCACCGCCGCCGTGGCGGAGGCGGTCCGAGTGATCCTGCGGGTCGTGGACGAGGCCGCGCAGCCGGAGAAGGAGACGACAGCATGCTGAGGAAACTGTTCTGCGCCGCCCTGCTGGCGGGGATCGGCGCGGCCGTCTGGCAGAGCCTGCCGGACATCAAGCGGTACCTGCACATCTCCCGGATGTGAGGCGCGGACTGCTGCGAACGGTGCAGCCCCGCACCCGGTGGCGGCGCGGCTTCGGGCCGACGCCGCCACCGGGCCCTGTAATGGGGCCCGTCGCCGCCGCCCGCTCCGGGAAGGGGTCTCCGTGCACGAGATGTCGATCGCCGAAGCCGTCGTCGAGCAGGTCGAGACGGCCGCGCGCGAACACGGGGCCGCCGGGGTGGCGCGGGTGCGGCTGCGGGTGGGCGAGCTGGCCGGCGTGGTGCCCGAGGCCCTCGACTTCTGCTTCGAACTGGCCTGCGCCGGAACGCCGGTGGCGGGCGCGGTGCTGGAGACCGAGCCCGTCGTGGCCCGGGCCCGCTGCACCCCCTGCGCGGTCGAGTGGGCGGTCGGGATGCCGCCGGACCTCGGCTGTCCGAGGTGCTCCGGCGGTGGCGGCGTGGAGCTGCTGTCCGGGCGTGAGCTGCAGATCCTCGACGTCGAGTGGGCCCGGCCCCAGGACGTCCGGGCCGAACAGAAAGGCTGATGCCGATGTGCCGCACGGTCGACCTCCGTCAGGCGGTCCTCGCCCGCAACGACGACAGCGCCCGCCGGCTGCGGGCGGCGCTGGAGGCGCGGGGGACGGTCGCGGTCAACCTGCTGTCCAGCCCCGGCAGCGGGAAGACCGCGCTGCTGGAGGCAGAGCTGGGGCTGGCCCGGCAGCGCGGGGTGGATGTCGCCGCGCTCACCGCCGACCTCGCCACCGAGAACGACGCCCGGCGGCTGGCCCGCTCGGGCGCCCCGGTGAAGCAGGTGCTCACCGACGGGCTCTGCCACCTGGAGGCGCGGATGCTCGCCGGGCACCTGGACGGCTGGCTGCCGCAGGACTGCCGGCTGCTGTTCGTGGAGAACGTCGGCAACCTGGTCTGCCCGGCCGCCTACGACCTCGGCGAGACGCTGCGGGTGGTGCTGGCCTCGGTGACCGAGGGCGAGGACAAGCCGCTCAAGTACCCGACGGCCTTCGGGCTGGCCAACCTGGTGCTGGTGACCAAGGCGGACCTCGCCGCGGCCGCCGAGTTCGACGAGGCCGCGTTCCTGGCCAACGTCCAGCGGGTCAACCCCGGGGTGGAGGTGCTGAACACCTCGGCCCGCACGGGCCAGGGCGTCGGGGCGCTGCTGGACCGGGCGCTGGCCGTCCTGGACGGGGCGCGGCCGCACCGGCCGGTGATGGAGGTGCCGCCGCCGCACTCGCACGCCGACGAGCACGAGCATGACCACGAACACGGCCCCGGGCATGACCACGAACACGGCCACGACCACGAGCATGACCACGGCCGCGAGCACGGCCACTGGCACTCCCCGGTGGGGGACAGCGCGTGACGGCCGGTCACCCCGGCCTCGACCGCGAGCGGCGGCGGGTCGCCGTCCGCGGCCTGGTGCAGGGGGTCGGCTTCCGCCCGTTCGTCCACACCCTGGCCGGCGAGCTCGGGCTGGCCGGCACCGTCACCAACACCGGCGAGGGCGTCCTGGTCGAGGTCGAGGGCAGCCCCGACGCCCTGGACGCCTTCTGCCGCCGGGTCGCCGGCGACGCGCCGCCGCTCGCCCAGGTGCACTCGGTGGACCACGCGCCGCTCACCGCCACCGGCGCCACCGGCTTCCGGATCGTCCCGTCCCGCCCCGGCGGCCCCGGCACCACCCTGATCCCGCCGGACACCGCGACCTGCGCCGACTGCCTCACCGAACTCGCCGACCCGGCCGACCGCCGCCACCGGCACCCCTTCATCAGCTGCACCAACTGCGGCCCCCGGCACACCATCGTCACCGGCCTGCCCTACGACCGGGCCAACACCACGATGGCCGGCTTCCCGATGTGCCCGGACTGCGCCCGGGAGTACGCCGACCCCGCCGACCGCCGCTTCCACGCCCAGCCCGTCGCCTGCCATTCCTGCGGGCCCACCCTCGCGCTGACCGTGCCCGGCCGCCCCGGACTCGGCGGGGAACGCGCCCTGACGGAGGCCCGGCGGCTGCTGGTCGGGGGAGCCGTCCTCGCCGTCAAGGGCATCGGCGGCTACCACCTGGCCTGCGACGCCCGCGACCCCGCGGCCGTCGCCCTGCTGCGCCGGCGCAAGCGGCGCGGCGACAAGCCCTTCGCCGTGATGGCCCGCGACCTCGCCACCGTCGAGCGCCTGCTGCCCGTCGACCCGGTCGAGCGGGAACTGCTCACCGGGCCGGTACGGCCGATCGTCCTGCTGCGCCGCACCGGCCGGCCGCTGCCCGAGGGGGTGGCGCCGGGCAGCCCCGACCTCGGGGTGATGCTCCCGTACACGCCGCTGCACCACCTGCTGCTCGCCGCCCCCGGGCCGGACCTGCTGGTGATGACCAGCGCCAACCTCTCCGGCGAGCCGATCGTCACCGAGGACCGGGACGCGCTGGAGCGGCTCGCCCCGCTGGTCGACGGCTGGCTCACCCACGACCGGCCGATCCACGTGCCCTGCGAGGACTCGGTGGTGCGGGTGGTGGACGGCGAGCAGCTGCCGCTGCGCCGCTCGCGCGGGTACGCGCCGCTGCCGATCCCGCTGCCGGTGCCCGTCCGCCCGGCCCTGGCGGTCGGCGGCGACCTCAAGAACGTGTTCGCCCTCGCCCGGGACGGCTACGCCTGGCTGTCCGGTCACATCGGCGACATGGACGACCTGGCCACCCTGAGGGCCTTCGACCGGGCGGTCGAACAGCTCGGCACGGTCAGCGGGGTGCGGCCCGAACTGCTGGTCGCCGACCGGCACCCCGGCTACCGCTCGCTGCGGCACGCCGAGCGGACCGCCGCCGGGCGGCCGGTGCGCCGGGTGCAGCACCACCACGCCCACCTCGCCGCGGTGATGGCCGAACACGGCCTGGACGGCGGCCGGCCGGTACTCGGGGTGGCCTTCGACGGCACCGGCTACGGCGAGGACGGCGCGATCTGGGGCGGCGAGGTGCTGCTCGCCGACTACGACGGGTTCCGCCGGCTCGCCCACCTCGAGTACGTGCCGCTGCCGGGAGGGGACGCGGCCGTGGCGCGCCCGTACCGGACGGCGCTCGCCCACCTGCGCGCGGCCGGGCTGCCCCGGACGCCCGGGCTGCCGCCGGTCGAAGCCTGCGGGGCGGGGGAACTCTCGCTGCTGGAGAGGCAGTTGGAGCGCGGTCTGAACTGTGTGCCGACCTCCAGCATGGGCCGGCTGTTCGACGCGGTGTCCTCGCTCGCCGGGATCTGCCACCGGGCCGGCTACGAGGCCCAGGCGGCGATCGAACTGGAGGCGGCGGCCTGCGGGTCCGGCCCGGCGGAGGGCTACGCCTTCGGTCTGTCGGCGCGGGCGGACGGCTGGAGCGCCGACCCCGGGCCGGTGCTGGCCGCCGTGGTGGCCGACGTGACCGCGGGCGCCCCCGCCGGGCTGGTCGCCGCGCGCTTCCACGGCGCGGTGGCGGGGCTGGTCCGGCGGGTCTGCTCGGCCGTCCGGGACCGCCACGGCACCACCACCGTGGCGCTCAGCGGCGGAGTCTTCGCCAACGCGCTGCTCTCCTCGACCTGCGCGAGCGGCCTCGGGGAGGACGGCTTCACCGTACTGCGGCACCGCCGGGTGCCGCCCAACGACGGAGGGCTGGCGCTGGGCCAGCTGATGGTGGCCGCCCGGTCGTCGGCCACCCGGGAGGAGTGAGAGCGGATGTGCCTGGCGGTGCCCGGCAGGGTGACGGAGATCGGGGAGCGGGACGGGACCAGGATGGCGGTGATGGACTTCGGCGGCGTGGTCAAGGACGTGTGCCTGGAGTACCTGCCGGACCTGGCGGTGGGGGAGTACGCGATCGTCCACGTGGGCTTCGCGCTGCAGCGGCTGGACGAGGAGTCGGCCCGGCGCACCCTGGCCCTCTTCGAGGAACTCGGCCTGCTGCAGGAGGAGTTCGGCGATCCGTGGGACGCCGCCGCGGTGGCCGGAGAGGCCGAGGAGGCCGGACGGTGAAGTACCTGGAGGAGTTCCGCAACCCCGAGCTGGCCGCCGGACTGATCGCCGACATCAGGGCGACGGTCACCCGGCCGTGGGCGCTGATGGAGGTCTGCGGCGGCCAGACGCACAGCATCATCCGGCATGCCATCGACCAACTGCTGCCGGAGGAAGTCGAGTTGATCCACGGGCCGGGCTGCCCGGTGTGCGTCACCCCGCTGGAGGTGATCGACCGGGCGCTGGCGATCGCGGCCCGGCCCGGAGTGGTCTTCTGCTCCTTCGGGGACATGCTGCGGGTGCCGGGAACCGACCGGGACCTGTTCCGGGTCCGCGGCGAGGGCGGCGACGTCCGGGTGGTGTACTCGCCGCTCGACGCCCTGCGGATCGCCCGGGAGAACCCGGACAAGGAGGTGGTCTTCTTCGGCATCGGCTTCGAGACCACCGCCCCGCCGAACGCCATGGCCGTCCACCTGGCCAGGAAGCAGGGCCTGCGCAACTTCAGCATGCTGGTCTCGCACGTCCGGGTGCCTCCCGCCATCGACGCGATCATGGAGTCGCCGGACTGCCGGGTCCAGGGCTTCCTCGCCGCCGGGCACGTGTGCAGCGTGATGGGCACCGCCGAGTACCCGGCGCTGGCGGAGCGCCACCGGGTGCCGATCGTCGTCACCGGCTTCGAGCCGCTGGACATCCTGGAGGGGATCCGGCGCACCGTACGGCAGTTGGAGCGCGGGGAGCACGCCGTGGACAACGCCTACCCGCGGGCCGTGCGCGCCGAGGGCAACCCGGCGGCCCGCGCCATGCTGGAGGACGTGTTCGAGGTGGCCGACCGCGCCTGGCGGGGCATCGGCGTGATCCCGCGCAGCGGGTGGCGGCTCTCGCCGCGCTACCGGGACCACGACGCCGAGCACCGCTTCGACGTCGCGGGGATCACCACCCGGGAGCCCGCCGAGTGCCGCAGCGGCGAGGTGCTCCAGGGGCTGCTGAAGCCCCACGAGTGCGAGGCCTTCGGCACCGTCTGCACCCCGCGCACGCCGCTCGGCGCCACGATGGTGTCCAGCGAGGGGGCCTGCGCGGCGTACTACCTGTACCGGCGCCTCGGCGTGCCGGGCGTGTCCGTCCGGGCCGAGGGGCCCGGGGAAGCCCGGGCGGTCCGGGAAACCCAGCAGCCCCGGGAGGCGGGTCGCGTTGGCTGACACCGAACTGCTCACCGGAACGGGCCCCGAACTCCCCGCCGAGCGGCCGGACTTCTCCGGCTGGAGCTGCCCGCTGCCGCTGCGCGACCACCCCCGGGTGGTGATGGGCCACGGCGGCGGCGGGGCGCTCTCCGCCGAACTGGTGCAGAACCTCTTCGCGCCGGCCTTCGGCGGCCCGGTGCTCGCCGGGCTCGGCGACTCCGCCGTGCTGGAGCTCGGTGGCGCCCGGCTCGCCTTCTCCACCGACTCCTACGTGGTGCGGCCGCTGTTCTTCCCCGGCGGCTGCATCGGCGACCTCGCGGTCAACGGCACGGTCAACGACCTCGCCATGAGCGGGGCCCGGGCGGCGTACCTGTCCTGCGGCTTCATCCTGGAGGAGGGGGTGGAGATGGCCGTGCTGGACCGGGTCGCCCGGGCGGTCGGCGCGGCCGCCCGCACCGCCGGGGTGGAGATCGTCACCGGGGACACCAAGGTCGTCGAGGCGGGGCACGGGGACGGCGTCTACCTGAACACCGCCGGGATCGGGCTCGTCCCCGCCGGGGTCGACATCCGGCCGCAGCGGGCCCGGCCCGGCGACGTGGTGATCGTCAGCGGGCCGATCGGGCTGCACGGGGTGGCGATCATGAGCGTCCGGGAGGGCCTGGAGTTCGGGGTCGAGGTGCGCAGCGACAGCGCGGCGCTCGGCGGACTGGTCGAGGCGATGCTCGCGGCCACCGCCGACCTGCACGTGCTGCGCGACCCCACCCGGGGCGGACTGGCGGCGGCGCTCAACGAGATCGCCGCCGCGGCCGGGGTGGGCGTCGTGCTCAGCGAGCGCGACGTCCCCGTCCCGGAGCCGGTCGCCAACGCCTGCTCCGTGCTCGGCCTGGACCCGATGTACATCGCCAACGAGGGCAGGCTGGTCGCCTTCGTCCCGCGCGGGGCGGCGGACGCGGTGCTCGCCGCGATGCGCGCCCACCCGCGGGGCGCGGAGGCGGTGGTGATCGGCGAGTGCGTCGAGGAGCACCCGGGGATGGTCGTCGCCCGGACCGGGTTCGGCGGCACCCGGGTGGTCGACCTGCCGATGGGTGAACAGCTGCCGCGGATCTGCTGACGCCGCGCAGGTCGAGTCCGGTGCCGCCCCGGGGAGCAGGATCCCCGGGGCGGCACCGGCGTGTGCGGGCCGGGAGGGTTCACCAGCCCCGGCGGTCCAACGGGGTGCCGTGGCCGGAGCGGAGGTGCCGGACGAGGGTGCGGCGCAGCTCCCGGTCGTGGTCGGTCTCGACGGGCAGGTCGAGCTGGACGATGTCCACGCCCGCCGAGCGGAGGAGCCCGATCCGGGCCGCGACGGTGGCCGGCGAGCCGGTGTACGCGGCGGTGAGGGAGCGGCGCACGTAGGCCGCCACCTGCTCGTCCCCGTGGGCCGGGTCGGAGCGGCCGCGCTCGCGGTCCCGGTCGAGCTGGACGGCCTCCCGCCAGCGGCCGCCGGCGCCACCGGCGGTGAGCCGCAGGGCGTCCCGGCGCAGCCGGCGGACCCGGTCGCGGGCCTCCTCGTCGGTGTCGGCGAGGACGACGGTGAGGTGCCGCCAGATCCGCAGGGTCCGGCCGTGGGCGGCGGCCGCGGCGCGGACCAGGGCGATCCGCCGCCGGGTGTCGGGCAGCGGCAGCGGGCTGACGGCGTACACCTGCGCGTAGCGGGCGGCGAGTTCGAGGCCCTGCGGGGACGAGCCGCCGAAGGAGAGCAGCTCGCCGCCGGGGTCCGGGTGCAGGCCGGGGCGGGCGGCCGTCACGGCGTAGAACTCGCCCTTGTGGTCGATGTCCTGGTCGGCGGTCAGGTAGCGGGTGAACAGGTCAAGGTACTCCTCGGCCCGGCGGTAGCGGTCGGCCTTGTCGAGGAGGTCGCCGTCGCGGGCCGTGTCGAGGTCGCTGGAGCCGATGATGACGTGGGCCGCCGCCCGGCCGCCGGAGAGGCGGTCCAGGGTGGCCAGGGAGCGGGCGGCGACGGTCGGGGCGGTGGTGCCGACCCGGTGGGCGACGGCGATCCGCAGCCGGGTGGTGGCGGCCAGCGCCCAGGAGGCCACCAGCCAGGGGTCGGGCCAGGAACTGGACTGCACCACCAGGGCGCTGTCCAGCCCGTCCTCCTCGTTCTCGCGCGCGGTGCGGGCGACGTGGGCCGGGTCGGCGGTGCGGTCGCGGCCGTCCGGCGCCCAGCGCAGGGCCTGCCGCTCCTGCGGGGTGTCGCCGGGGACGGGTGCGGCGCGGACCCCGCCGCGGATCTCCAGGGGCACGGCTACTCCTCGGATCGAAGGTGGCGGGCGGGTCAGAGGGCGGCCGGGCCGAGCCGGGCCAGGGTGTCGAGCAGCTTGGCCCGGCTGACGAACACCTCGGGCGGCAGCGACACGTACAGCTGGATGGTGGTGACGCCCGGGCGGTGGTAGGCGAGGATGCGCTCGCGGCACTCCTCGGGCGAGCCGCTGACGAAGAGCCCGTCGACGACCTCGTCCGGCAGGGCCTTCTGGGCGCCCTCCGGGTCCCCCGAGGCCCAGAGCCGGTGGGTCTCGGCGAGCAGGTCGCCGTGGCCCAGCCACTCGTGGAACTTGCGGTACGGCTCGCGGTTGAGGATCCAGGCCAGGAAGGGCCGGGTGGCGCGGTGGGCGTAGTCGGTGTCCTCGGTGGGGCAGACGAAGACCTTCACCACCAGCTCCTTGCCGGGCGGCTGCGGGCCGACGGTGTCCAGGATCTTCGGCACGTCGTGCGGGAACAGCAGGTTGGTGATGACGCCGTCGCCCTCGTTGAAGCCGAGCCGGAGCATGTTGGGCCGCAGGGCGCCCAGGATCACCTTGACCGGTTCGGCCGGCGGGTGCGGCAGCCGGTAGCCGGTGATGTCGAAGGTGTCGAACCCGCCGGTGACGTACTCGCCGCGCAGCGCCCGGGTGACGAAGCGCAGCACGTCCCTGGTCCGCTTGAACGGCTCGTCGAAGGGGATGCCGTTGATGTCGGTGACATGGGCGGGGACGGAGGCGCCGATGCCCAGCAGGACGCGGCCCGGGGCGAGTTGGGCGAGCGTCGCGGCGGTCTGGGCGAGCACCGCGGGGCCGCGGGTGTGCACCGGGACGATGCCGGTGGCGATCCGCAGCGACGGGGACCACGCGGCGGTGGCGGCCAGCGGGGTGAAGGCGTCGGTGCCGCCGCCCTCGGCGCTCCACACGTCGGTGTAGCCGAGGTCGGGCAGCCGCTCGACCAGGAAGCGGTGCCGGTCGATGGTCAGGCCCGGCAGGGGCAGGGTGATGCCCCACTTGGGCGGCTGGGTCTCGGTGTGGTGGGGCGGGTACGGGGTGGTCATCGGACGGCGGTCCTTCCGGGGGTGCTCGGGCGCGGTGCTGGGGACGGTGGGGCCGGAGTGGTCAGCCGACCCACACCGTGGTGAGGTCGAGGAACCAGGACCGCGGCTGGACGAGTCCGTGGACCTTCGGCGAAAGGGCCCGCGGGTTGCGGTCGTTGACGACGAACAGCCACGGCGCGTCCTGGGTGACGCGGGCCAGGGCCTGGCGGTACCCGGCCTGCCGGGTGGCCTGGTCCGGGTCGGCGGCCGAGGAGGCGAGCAGCCCGTCGACCGCGGGGTCGGCGTAGTGGCCCGTCCAGAACGGGCTCTTGGAGCCGATGAACAGCGGCAGCAGCGCCTCGGACTGGAACAGCGTCGTGGACTGGGCGACGGCGTCGGACCCGAGTGCCACCTGGCCCTTGGCCTCGGCGCCGATCAGGGTGGTCCAGTCGGTGGTGCGCAGCTCGACCTTGATGCCGACGGCGGCGAGGTCCCGCTGGAGGGCCTCGGCGATCGGCACCGGCAGCAGGTTGCCGCTGCCGCCGGTGGGCACGGTGACGGAGGTGCTGAAGCCGTTCGGCAGGCCCGCCTCGGCGAGCAGCCGGCGTGCCCGGGCCGGGTCGTGGGAGTACACGTCGCCGGCCGGGTCGTAGGCGGCGGTGGCCCGGGGCGCGGCCTGGTAGGCGGGGTCGGCGGTGCCGTGCAGCAGCTTGTCGGCGATGGCCTGGCGGTCGATCGCGTAGTTGGCGGCCCGGCGCACCAGCGGGTTGTCCCAGGGGGCCTTGGAGGTGTCCAGGATCCAGTACCAGAGGTGGTCGTAGCTGTTGGTGGCGACGGTGACGCCGTCGGCCTTGAGGCTGTCGATGTCGTCCGGGTTGGGGTACTCGATCCAGTTGACGCCGCCGGAGCGCAGGGCGGCGGTGCGGGCGGCGGCGTCCGGGAGCGCCTTGATCACGAGCCGGTCCAGCTTGGGGGCGCCGCGCCAGTAGCCCTTGTTGGCGGTGAGCTCGATCTGCTGGCCCTCGGTCTGCGAGACGAAGGAGAACGGGCCGGTGCCCACCGGGTGGCGGCCGAAGTCCGCCGACCCTGTCTTGCGGATGGCGGTCGGGCTGGCGATCAGGACGTGGGCGAGGTCCTCCGGGAAGTGGCCGTTGGGCTCGGTGGTGACCAGTTCGACGTGGTCGGCGTCGGTCTTGCGGTAGGAGGCGATGTCCCCCGCGTACTCCGCGGCGGCGGCGCCGAGGGCGTCGGTGTACTCGGGGCTGCTCTTGTCGAGGTAGCGCGCCAGGTTGAACACGACGGCGTCGGCGTCGAAGGGGGTGCCGTCCTGGAACGTCACGCCCTTGCGCAGGGTGAAGGTCCAGGTCTTGCGGTCGGCGGCGACCTGCCAGTCGGTGGCGAGCGCGCCGGTGACGACCGGCGGCTTGTCGGTGCCCTGGAGCAGCTCGTAGCGGGTGAGGCCCTCGTAGAGCTGGAAGGAGACCAGCCGCTTGCCCTCGAAGCCGGCGCCGCCGATCACGGTGTCGGTGTTGGGCAGCTTGCCGGTGGCGCCGACGACCAGGGTCCCGCCGCGGCCGTCGCCGCCCGCCCCGGCGGAGCCGCCGCCGGGCCCGGCGCAGCCGACGGCCGCGCCGAGCAGGGCGACGGCGGCCGGCAGGGCGACGGCTCTGGAGCGGGTACGGGCGGTGCGCTTCATGGTGATTCCTCGTCGGTTCGGTGGTGCTCGGTGGTACTCGGCGGTGCTTCGGCGGTAGGGCGTGCGGGGCGGGCCGGTGGCCTGGCGGCGGTCAGGGAGCGGAGGGGACGGTGCCGGTGGCGGCGTCCAGCAGCGCCCGGGTGTACGGGTGCGCGGGGGAGTCCCAGAGGCGGCCGGCCGGGCCCTCCTCGACCACCCGGCCGTCCCGCAGCACCAGCACCCGGTGGGCGAGGTGGCGGACCACCGCGAGGTCGTGGGAGATGAACAGGTAGGCCAGGCCGGTGCGTTCGCGCAGCTCGGTGAGGAGGTCGAGCAGCCGGGCCTGTACGCCGCGGTCCAGGGCGGAGGTCGGCTCGTCGCAGACCAGCAGGTCCGGCCCGGTGGCCAGGGCCCGGGCGACGGCCACCCGCTGCAGCTGCCCGCCGGACAGCTCGCGCGGGTAGCGGGCGGCGAGTGCGGGCTCCAGGCCGACCCGGTCGAACAGCCGGGCGACGGCCTCGCCGCGCTCCGCGCGCGGGGTGCCGTGCAGCCGCAGCGCGAAGGCGACCGCCTCCCCGGCCCGCAGGCTCGGGTTGAGCGAGCCGCGCGGGTGCTGGGGGACGAACTGGAGCCGGCCCCGCAGCGCGCGGTCGGCCCGGCCGCGCAGCCGGTGCGGGTCGCGGCCGGCGAAGCGGACGGTGCCGGTGTCGGGGGCCAGCAGGCCGAGGGCGAGGCGGGCCAGGGTCGACTTCCCGGAGCCGGACTCGCCGACCAGGCCGACCGTCTCGCCGGGCGCGAGGGCGAGGCTGACGCCGTCCAGTGCGGTCCGGCCGCCGTAGCGCTTGCCGACGGCGTCCAGGACGAGCAGCGGGGCGGTGGTGTCGTGGTCGGCGCTCATCGGCGGGCTCCCGGTTCGGCGGCCACCAGGGCGGCGGTGAAGGCGTGCTCGGGCGTTTCCAACAGCCGCTCGGCCGGGCCGAGTTCGACGACCCGGCCGGCGCGCATGACGGCCACCGTGCCGCCGATCCGGCGGGCCACCGCGAGGTCGTGGGTGACGACCAGCAGGGCGATGCCGCGCTCGGCGCGCAGGGCGGTGAACAGGTCCAGGATCCGGCCGCGGACCAGCGCGTCCAGCGCGGTGGTCGGCTCGTCGGCGATCAGCAGCTCCGGGCCGCAGCAGACCGCGAGGGCGATCGCGGCGCGCTGGCGCAGGCCGCCGGAGAGCTCGTGCGGGTACGCCCGGGCGACCCGCTCCGGATCCGGGACACCGGCGGTGGCGAGCAGCTCGGGGACGGCGGTACGGGCGGCGCGGCGACCGGCGGCGACGCCGTGCCGGCGCAGCACCTCGGCGAGCTGGGAGCCGATCCGGCGCAGCGGATCCAGCGAGCCGCCCGGGTCCTGCGGCACGTAGCCGATGCGCCGGCCGCGGACGTCGGAGAGCGCGCGCTCGTCCAGGGCCCGCAGGTCCGTCCCGGCGAGCCGGACGGCCCCGGTGACGGCGGCGCCGCGGCCGGGCAGGCCGAGCACCGTCCGGGCGACGGTGGTCTTGCCGCTGCCGGACTCGCCGAGCAGCACCAGGGCGCCGCCGGCCCGCAGGGTCAGGCCGACCCCGTCGACGGCCCGGACGCCTCCCGGGTACTCCACGCCCAGGTCGTCGACCTCCAGCAGCGCGTTCACCGGTCCACCTGCTTCGCGGGTCGTCGGGCCGCGGCCGGGACGGCGCGCGGCAGGTGGGCGGCGGAGTCGCCGACGCGGGTGCGCAGCGCCTCCCCGAGGGTGTTGAACAGCACCGAGACGGCGAGGATGACCAGGGCCGGCAGCACCGCCACCCAGGGGTGGGTGAGCAGGGCGGGCCGCAGCTCGTCCAGCATCGCCCCCCACTCGGCGGCGGGCGGGGCGACCCCGAGCCCGAGGAAGGACAGCCCGGCGGCGTACACGACGGCCAGCCCGACCAGCGAGGAGGCGTACACCAGCACCACCGGCGCCACCACGGGCGCGACCTGGCGCAGCGCCAGCGCGCCCCAGCCGGCGCCGCTGACCCGGGCGGCCTCCAGGTACTCGGAGCCGCGGATCCGCCGGGTCTCGGTGAACGCGACCCGGGCCACCGCGGGGGTGAGGACGACGGACAGCGCGAGCACGGTCGCGCCCAGGCCGGGGGTGAGCAGCGAGGCGACGGCGATCGCCAGCAACACCCCGGGGAAGGCGTAGAGGACGTCCAGGGCGCGCAGCAGGGCCTGCTCGGTGAACCGGCCGCCGAGCCCGGCGGTGATGCCGAGCAGCGTGCCGGCGACGGCGGCCACGGTGACCGGCACGAGCCCGCCGGTGAGCGAGGCGCGCCCGGCCCAGATCAGCCGGCTCAGCAGGTCGCGGCCCTGCCCGTCGGTGCCCAGCGGGTGGCCGGGGCTGCCCGGGTCGAGCAGCCGGTCCGCGAGCCGTCCGGCGGCCGGGTCGTACGGGGCGACGAGCGGGGCGGCGAGGGCGAGCAGCAGCAGGAGCGCGACGAGGACGGCGGGGACGAGCAGGCCGAGGTCCCGTCGGGAGCGAGGGCGTGCGGCCATGTCAGGCCCTCACCCGCGGGTCGATCGCCGCGTGCGCCGCGTCCACCAGGATGTTGACGCCGACGAAGGCGACCGCCACCACCAGCACCCCGCCCTGCACCAGGGGGAGGTCACGGGCGGTCAGGGCGTCGTACAGCAGCCGGCCGACGCCGGGCCAGGCGAACAGGGTCTCCACGAAGACCACCCCCTCCAGCAGGTAGGCGAGTTGCAGGCCGCCGATGGTCAGCAGCGCGGGCGAGGCGTTGTGCACGCAGTGCCCCAGCACGGCGGCCGGGCGCAGGCCGCGGGCGCGCAGCGAGTCGGCCAGCTCCCCGGCCAGGACGGTGCCCAGTGCGGCCCGGAACACCCGCGCGGTGAGCCCGAGCGGCACCAGCGCGGCGGCGACGGCCGGCAGCACCAGGTGCCGGGCGAGGTCGGCCGGGCCGCCCGAGCCGAACACGTCGTGGGTGCCGCCCGCCGGGAGCCAGCGCAGCCCGACCGCGAACACGGCGATCAGCAGCAGGGCCACCGAGTACTGCGGGGCGGACACCGCGAGGGTGGACAGCGCGCCCGAGATCCGGCCGCCCGGGCCGTGCGGGCGCAGCGCGCCGACGGCGCCGAGCGCCACCCCGCCGGCCAGCACCAGCAGGAAGGCCGCGGCCGTCAGGGTGAGGGTCTGGCCGAGCGCGGGGAGCAGCAGGTCGGCGACCGGCCGCTGGCCCGAGACGGACGTGCCGAGGTCCCCGGTGAGCGCGTGGCCGAGCCACTCGGCGTAGCGGACGGGCAGCGGCCGGTCCAGGCCGAGCCGCTCGGTGAGCTCCCGGCGGGCCTCGGGCGGCGCGCCCGGGCCGAGGAAGGCGGTGACCGGGTCACCGGGGACGAGCGCGACGGTCGCGAAGACCACGGCGGTGACGCCGAGCAGGGTGGGGACGGCCAGCAGCAGCCGGCGCAGCAGGAACCTGGTCACCCGCCGGCCCTCCGGGGTGGGGCGCCGGGCGGGCCGGCGGCGGGCCGGTGGGGCGGGGCGGGCATGGCGGTGTCGCTCCTTCGGGACGGGGATCGGTGGGGCCGGGCCGTCGACTCGGCCTCGCGGCAGGGGGATCGGGGAAGCGGGCGGGGGCGGTCGTGGGTGCGCCGGGGCACCGGTTCGACGGCGGCGGCCGCTTGGAGGAGCGTTGCGGACGG
This sequence comes from Kitasatospora sp. NPDC002543, assembly GCF_053594915.1. Taxonomy (NCBI): domain Bacteria; kingdom Bacillati; phylum Actinomycetota; class Actinomycetes; order Kitasatosporales; family Streptomycetaceae; genus Kitasatospora; species Kitasatospora sp. NPDC002543. The sequence continues at coordinate 101,553 of NZ_JBSFWR010000013.1, forward strand.
ACGGCCCGGACAACCAGTCAGTTCCTGATGCTGTTACTCCCGGTCACAGCATCCGCGGTGTGCCGCAGTGCCGTTGCCCGGGCCATCGGGGCCCGGTCCCGTCCTTGACCTGCACAAGGGACCGGACCTAGGGTTCCCCGCATGGCTATTCGGCGGACCGACTTCACCCTGGTCGGGATCGGCGGCTCCTGGCACCGCAGGTCTTTCGACGAGCTCTGTCGACCGCGCGCGACGCGCTGACCGCCCCGGTCCCAACTCCGCCGCGGTCGGCGCCCCCTCCTCACCCGGATCCGCCCCCGACGCCCTCGTGAGCGTCCCGGCGCATCCCCGTCACAGCAGCACGCGTCCATGGGGCCGAACCAGGCCGCCGACTAGGGGGACCGCACCGCCATGCCCGACCGCAGACGTCCTGCCTCCGCTCCCGGAGGTGCCCGATGGCAGCAGTGAGCACCTTCGCCGGCCCGCGCGGCCGCCGGCTTCCCGGCCGCCGCGCCGCGTGCGGCGCCACCGCCCCGGGGGACGCCCCCGGCACCGCCCCGGCCCCGCCGCAGTGCGAGATCGACAATCCGCTCGACCTGATCGCCGGGCACCAGCTGCTCGCCGAACCGGCCCCGCCCGCCGCGGGCCGGACGGCCGAGGGCTGCGCCTGCGGTCACCCGATGTGCGTGGACGGGGAGCCCGAACGCACCGGGCCCGCCCGGGTGTTCCTGGTCGAACGGCACTCGGTGGCCAGCGCCGGGCTGCGCAGCGTGCTGGCCACCGCGCCCGGGCTGACGGTGGTCGGCTCCACCGGCGATCCGCTGCGCGCCGTGGCCGCGGTGCGCCGGACGGCCCCGGACGTCGTCCTGCTCGGCTCCGGCGCGAACCTGGAGGAGGACCTGGCGGCCGTGGTGGCGCTGCGCGGACCGGACGGGGCGCCCGGCGCCCGGGTGCTGCTGCTGCGCCGGGCCGAGTCCACCGCCGAGGCGAGCCGGATGCTGCTCGCCGGAGCGGGCGGCTGCTTCCCGCTCGACCTGGGCGGCGACCGGATCATCGGGGCCGTCCAACTCGCCGCGGCCGGCGGGTCGGTGTTCCTGCCGGCCCCGCCGCCCGCCCGGACCCACACGACCGGCCCCGCCCGGCACCTGGGCGAGCGGCCGCCGCAGCAGGCCGGACTGACCGGACGCGAACGGGAGGTGCTGGTCAAGCTCGGGCAGGGGCTGAGCAACGCCGAGATCGGGCGCGAACTCGCCCTGGCCGAGGCCACCGTGAAGAAGCACCTCACCCAGGCGATGCGCAAGATCGGGCAGCCCGACCGGCTGCGCGCCGCGCTCTACGCCCACCGGCACGGGCTGGCCGGGTAGCGCCCGTCACCTCGCCGCCGGCGCGGCGAGGTCCGCGGCGCAGGCGTTCCACCGCCCGAGGGCGGGTCCCGCAGTACGCGGGGCCCGCCCTTCGCCGTGCCCGGGCACCGGCCGCCGGCCGCCCGGCGCAGGGCGACCTTCGGAGCATGCGCACGGCGACGATCGGCGCCCTGACCGGCGCCGTTCGGGGCTACCGGGGCGATCCGGCCGGTTCGTAGCGTGGCGGTACGACGACGACGCGACGGTCCGAGGGCCGTTCAGCCGAAGGGAGATGACCCGATGGGGGGTGTGTCCGACGGGACCGGCGGTCCGACCGGCCCCGGTGTGCGTGCGAGCGGGGACGGCGGCCCGTGGACGGCGGTGCTGGCCGTCGAGGACGCACGGGGCGAGGGCCCGGAGCAGCAGCGGTCCCCGTACCGCGCGATGTCGGACGCCGAGCGGTCCGCGCTCTGGCGCCAGCGGCTGCACGAGGCCGAGGCCGGGTTGACGCGCTACCTGGTGTCGCGGGGGGACGAACTGCACCTCACCGACTGGTTCGTGCTGCAGTCCGAGCTCTTCGCCGACCTGCCCGACCCGGACGCCCCGGCCGTCGAGTGGCAGCGGGTGTTCTTCCGCGACCAGGCGCTGATGGAACGCTTCCTCGTGCTGCGCCACGGCGAGGAGGTGCTCGCGGACTGGGCCCGGTCCAACGCCGAGGTGTACCGCGAGGTCGAGCCCGACCACGGCCGGGGCGCCGCCGATCCGATCCACCGGATCGCCCGGCAGGCCGAACTGTACGGCTCCGACTACGAGTTCGACGACGACGCGGCACCCGGCCCGGAACGCGCGGCGCTCACCATCACCCACTGCGCGATCTGGGACTACCGGGAGAGGGCCCGCCGCTCCGGCGTACGGCTGACCCTCGCCTCGCCCTGCACGTACTGCACCGAGGCGCTGTCCGCCAACATCCGCGCCAAGGGCTACCTCCCGGCGCACCGCCTGACCCACAGCCCGACCGGCCACGGCTGCCGCTGGGAGTCCGCCACCGCGACCGCGACCACCGACGCCGCGCCGGCCGAGTCGCCCACCGCCGCTGCCACCGCCACCGCCACCGCCACCGACGAACCCGGGGAGTCCTGACATGTGCGGCATCACCGGCTGGATCGACTGGGACACCGACCTGCTCCACCAGGCCCGGACCGTCCAGGAGATGACCGCCACCCTGGCCTGCCGCGGCCCGGACGCCGACGGCGTCTGGCTCTCCCGGCACGCCGCCCTCGGCCACCGCCGGCTCTCCGTGATCGACCCGGACGGCGGCGTCCAGCCGCTCGCCGACCGCCCCGGAGCGGACCCGGCGGCCGTCCTCGGCTACAACGGCGAGCTCTACAACCACCGCGAGCTGCGCACCGAACTGGAGGCCCTCGGACACGTCTTCCGCACCCGCTCGGACACCGAGGTGGTGCTGCGCGCCCACCTCCAGTGGGGCCGGTCCGCGCCCACCCGGTTCAACGGCATCTTCGCGTACGCCCTGTGGGACGCCCGGCGCGAGGAACTGCTGCTGGTCCGCGACCACCTGGGCATCAAGCCGCTGTACTGGCACGCCCACGCCGGCGGCGTGCTGTTCGGCTCCGAGCCGAAGGCGGTGCTCGCCAACCCGCTGTTCCGCGCCGAACTGGACGCCGAGGGCATCGCCGAACTGTTCGCGCTGCCCGCCGCGCCGAGCGCCGGCCACGGGATCTTCCGCGGCCTGCACGAGGTCCGGCCCGGCCACCTGCTGGCCGTCACCCGCGCCGCCACCCGGGAGGTCCGGTACTGGCGGCTGGAGTCCGCCGAGCACCGGGACGACGCCGCGACCACCCGGCAGACCGTCCGCGACCTGCTCGCCGACGCCGTCGAACGGCAGCTGATCAGCGACGTGCCGCTGTGCACCCTGCTCTCCGGCGGCGTCGACTCCAGCGCCGTCACCGCCCTGGCCGCCGCCGCCCGGGAACGGGCCGGCCAGGGGAAGATCACCAGCTTCTCGGTCGACTTCCCCGGCAGCGCCGACCGCACCCCGGACGCCTGGCGCACCACCCGCGACGCCCCCTACGTGGCAGCCGCCGCCGAGCACATCGGCACCCTGCACACCACCGTCCTGGTGCCCGACGACGACCTGCTGGACGCCCGCGACGCCGTCCTGCGGGCCCGCGACCGCCCCGGTTGGGGCGAGATGGACGCGTCCCTGCACCTGCTCTTCCGCGAGGTGCGGCGGCGCTCCACCGTCGCCCTGTCCGGCGAGGCCGCCGACGAGATCTTCGGCGGCTACCCGTACTTCCACGACGCCGCGGCCCTCGCCGCCCCGACCTTCCCCTGGCTGCACGGCAAGGCCACCCCGGCCGACCTGCTGCGCCCGGACGTGCGGGCCGAGGTGCGCCCCGAGGAGTACACCGCCGAGGCCCACCGCCGCTCGATCGGCGAAGTGCCGCGCCTGGCGGGCGAACCGGCCGCCGACGCCCGGCTGCGCGAGGTCTTCCACCTCGCGCTCACCCGCTGGCTGCCCCCGCTCCTGGACCGGGTGGACCGGGTCTCGATGTCCGTCGGACTGGAGGTACGGGTGCCGTTCTGCGACCACCGCCTGGTGGAGTACCTGTGGAACGTCCCGTGGGCGCTCAAGGCACCGGACGGACGGGCCAAGGGCCTGCTCCGCGACGCCGTCCGGGACCTCCTCCCGCCGCAGGTCACCGACCGGCCCAAGAGCGGCTACCCGTCCACCCCCGCCGTCCGCTACACCGAGGTGCTGACCGCGCGCGCCCAGGAGCTGCTGGCCGACCCGAACGCGCCGGTCTTCGAACTCGTGGACCGCGCCCTGGTCCGCCGGCTGCTCGCCGAGGGGCGGCCGCTGCCCAGCCCGCGCACCGCGCCGAACCCGGTCGGCGGCCTCGACCACCTGGTCCAGGTCGACGAGTGGCTGCGCGCCTACCGGGTGGGGCTGCGATGAGCGGCGCCGCACCGGCCGTACCCGACGCCCAGGCGACCGCCGAGCCGACCGCCGAGCCGACCGCCGACGTGACCGCGGAGGTGAGCGCCGAGGAGTTCCGCACCGCCGCCCGCGGCTGGACCAGCGGGGTCGCGGTGGTCACCGCCCGCGCGGGCGAGGAGGTCTTCGCCAAGACGGTCTCCTCCTTCGGCACCCTGTCCCTCGACCCGCCGCTGGTCACCGTCGCGATCGGCCGGCACAGCCCGCTGGTGGCCGCCGTCCTGGCCGGCGGACGCTTCGGCGTCTCCGTCCTGACGGACCGGCAGGCGGAGCTGGCCCGGCGGTTCGCCACCCCCGGGGCCGGGCGCGCGCCCGGCGCCTTCACCGCCGCCCCCATGCGGACCGCCGCCACCGGCGCCCCGCTCCTGGAGGCCGCCCTGGCCTGGTTCGACTGCCGGCTGCACGCCGCGCTGCCCGGAGGCGACCACACCATCCTGGTCGGCCGGGTCGCCGCCGCGTCCCGCGGCACCGGCGCACCCCTGCTCTACCACGACGGCCAGTACCGGCTACTGGCCCCGGCCCCCCTCACCACCACCGGAGTTGGCGCATGACACTGCTGGACACCGCCACCGGCCGCGGCGCGCCCGCCGCCGCCCGAGGCCTGCTGACCGGCGACCGCTACCGGGCCGAACTCGACGACGGACGCGAGCTCTACCTCGACGGACAGCGGATCGCGAACCCCGCCGACCACCCCGCGTTCCGCCCGGCCGTGGACGAGCTGGCCCGCCTGCTGGACCTCCAGCACGACCCCGACCACCACGAGCTGCTCACCTGGCAGGACCCCGACAGCGGCCTGCGCCTGGCCCGCGCCTACCAGCCCCCGCGCACCCTCGACGACCTCCGGCTCCAACGCCGCAGCGCCGAGTTCTGGCACGCCGAGGCACTCGGCCAGCAGGGCCGCTCACCCGCCTTCATGGCCTCCATCGCCGTCGGCGTCTACGACTTCCGGCACCGGCTGGCCGAGGCCGACCCGCGCTTCGGCGCCAACGCCGAGGCCTGGTACCGCCACTGCGCCACCAACGACCTGGTCCTCTCGCACGCCCTCGGCGACCCGCAGATCGACCGCTCCGCCAACCCCCTCGACGACCCGGACCTCGCCCTGCGCGTCGTCGAGGAGAACGACCGCGGCATCGTGGTGCGCGGCGCCAAGCAGCTCACCACCCTCGCCCCGCTCGCCCACGAGGTGCTGGTCTACCTCTCGGCCTCCTTCACCGAGGGCCGCGGCGAGCAGTTCGTCACCTGGTTCGCCCTGCCGCTCAACACCCCCGGCCTGGTCACGCTCGCCCGCGAGCCGCTCGGCAGCGCCCCCTGGGGCCACGCCCACCCGCTCGGCGCGCGCTACGACGAGCAGGACGCGATGCTCTTCTTCGACGACGTCCTGGTGCCCTGGGACCGCGTCTTCCTGCTGCGCGACGCCGGCCTCGCCCGGCTCGGCCTCGGCCGGATCAACGCCTGGAGCGCCTACATCGGCCACATCCGCTACCGCGAACGGCTGCGCACCCTGCTCGCCACCGCCAGCCTGGTTGCCGAGTCGATCGGGGTGGACGGCTTCCGCAACATCCAGGAGGACCTCGGGCGCCTCGCCGGGTACGCCGAGCTGACCGAGTACTTCCTGGACGCCGCCGAGGCCCGGGGCGCGCTCACCGACGGCGGGCTGTTCGCCCCCGGCGACACCGCCGCCTCCCGGGTCTGGTCGGCCGAGGTGGCCGGCAGCGCCGTCGAGATCGTCCGCCGGATCGGCGCCTCCGGCCTGCTGATCCAGCCCACCGCGGGCGACCTCGCCAACCCCCGGCTGCGCCCGCACCTGGACCGCTACATGCGCGGCCGCGGCATCGACGCCGAGCGCAAGGCCCGGCTGTTCCGGATCGCCTGGGAGCTCACCGGCGACGGCTTCGGCCAGCGCCAGGACCTCTACGAGTACGTGCACCGGGGCGACCTCGCCCGCAACCGGATCAACATCTTCAAGCGGTACGACCAGAGCGGGGCCCGCGAGCGCCTGCTGCGGCTGGTCGACCGGCCCGCCGACACCGAGGAGAACCAGACGTGACCGCCTCCGCCGTCGAGATCCAGTCCCGCACCCTCGCCGGGTACGCCGACGCCAGCCGGCTTCGCCAGGTCCAGGACCGCGACTGGGCGCTCGACCGGGTCACCGGCGCCCCCGAGTCCCTGATCGACCTCGGCAGCGGCATCGGCCAGCTGCTGGAGGCGGCGCTGGAACGGTTCCCCACCCTGCGGCGGGCCGTCGGACTGGAGCGCTCCGAACACCGGATCGCCGAGGCCGCCGCCCGGCTGCTGCCGTACGGCGAGCGGGTCGCCCTGCACCGGGCCGACCTCACCGCGCCCGAGCCGCTGCCGTTCCGCGCCGACGTGATCACCCAGACCTCGGTGCTGCACTGGCTGTACCCGCAGGAGGAACGGATCTTCGCCTGGGCGGCCGCCCACCTCGCCCCCGGCGGCAGCTTCCTGCTCACCACCTACCACCCCGCCCGGGACGAGCACGGCCTCGGCGGCGAGGACGAGATCGTCCGGGACGCCCTGGTGGCCCTCGGCACGCCGTACGAGGAGGTGCCCGGCGTCCTCGCCCGCGGCGGCGTGCTGCCGATCGCCACCCGCACCAGGACCGTCGAGGACCTCACGGAGGTGATCGGCCGGCACCTGCGGGTGGCCGGGCACCTGGAGCGCGACGCCGTCGTCACCGTCGACGGCGCCGAGCAGTACGAGCACTTCCACGCCGCCACCTTCGGCGACTACTACAGCAGCCTGGTGCCGGAGGACCGGCGGGCCGACTTCTTCCGGGCCGTCGGCGAGAGCGCCTGGCGCCGGCAGCGGGAACGCGGCCACGTCAGCCACATGCCCGTCCGGCTCTGGACGTTGAGCCCCCGTTAACAGCGTGTGTAGCCCGCCGCTCACCCCTGGGAGGAGCGGCGGGCTGCCCCTACGCTGGGGAGCGTCCCGCGCCGGGGCCCGTCCCCGCGCCCGGGGCGCCCCCGCGTCGAAGGACGCCCCGCAGCACGACGAGCCACCGCCACCGACCACGGCCGAGGAGCCCCACCGTGTCAACCCACCCCGCCGGACGGGAACTCGGCGCCTTCCTGCGCGCCCACCGAGAACTCCTCAAGCCCGCCGACGTCGGCCTCACCGCCACCACCCGCCGCCGCACCCCCGGGCTGCGCCGCGAGGAGGTCGCCTCCCTCTCCGGGGTCGGCCTCGCCTGGTACACCTGGGTCGAACAGGGGCGGGTCGCCGCCTCCCGGCAGGTGCTGGAAGCGATCGCCCGGGTGCTGAAGCTGGACGACGCCGGCCTGCGGCACGCCCTGCGGCTGGCCGGCTTCCACGAGCCCGCTCCCGCCGCCGGCGAGGGCGGCGCCGACCGCATCACCGAGGCCATCCGGCCGGTCCTCGACTCCTGGCCCACCAGCCCGGCCGTCCTGCTGGACCGCCACTTCGACCTGCTCGGCTGGAACGCGGCCTGGGGGGCGGTCTGGGGCGCGCCCGAACTGCTGCCCGCCGACCGGCGCAACCTGATGTGGGTGATGGCCGCCGACCGGCGGGTGCGGGCCGTACTGCGTGACTGGGAACCGCTCGCGATGAGCGTCTTCCAGCACTTCCGGGCCCAGGCGGGCCCCGCCCTGGCCGAGCCCCGCACCGGCGAGGTCTACCGCTACCTGGACGAGGACGCGCCGGAGCTCCGCCACTGGTGGGGATGCCACTCGGTGGCGGAGCTCACCGTCCGCACCGTCACCGTGGAGCCGGCCGGCCTCGGACCGGTCCGGCTCACCCTGTCGTCCTTCCATCCGGTGGACGACCCCTCCGCGACGGTGCTGCTGTTCACCCCGACCGGCGCCGCCGACCGGGCGCGGATGACCGAACTGGTCGAACACCCGTTGCGCGCGGTCGGCGGCGTGGAGGCGGAGCGCCGGGTCGGCTGACCCGGCGCCCGCGCGTCGGACCTCGTCGGACCTCGTCAGGCCTCCGGTACGGAACGGGCGGCGGCCCGGTGTTCCCCGCCGAGTTCCACGACGAGCTGCGCTGGTCCGACGTGCTGCTCAACCGCCCCGAGCTGCCCCTGGTCGAGACCG